>JAUNAE010000052.1 GCA_030527765.1 Eubacteriales bacterium | reverse complement strand
AGTCAGCAGAGAAGTGACAGGGATTGTGGCGGAAAAAGAGATACATTTGACCTGACGCAGGAAAGGAGCCGAAACATGGACCTAGTGTTTAACGAGTATACGGGATTGTGGCAGGAGCCATACGACGTTTATCACGTACTGAGCAAAGAGGAAGACGACAAGCTCAAACAGACGATCAGAAGAGGAGTGCACTTCTCCTGGCATCATACGGAAGCTGCAGACTTCCCGAACGAAGGAGAGGCTGTGCTTGTATGCGTATCCGGAGAAAAGGAAGTGGTGACCTATGATCATGCATTTGCGATTGCGCGAATGTATGAAGACGGGTGGGAGTTTACAGATCTGGTTATGGACAAAATGAAGAACATCGTAGTTCACGGGTGGATGCCACTGCCCGATTTTTTCCCGGAGGAGGACTAAGCTATGACAGAGATTGATAAACTTGCGGAGTATCTGCGGGGGCATGGATATGAATTCAAACGCCACACACTGCCATATGGATCAGATCAGATCGTTGTGTGGAATGACAAGAATAAAAAAGCGTGGGACGCGGTGTGTGGCAAATACAGCTATGGCGGAACGAACGGACTCATTGAGACAATGGGCATGCCGGAAGACAAAAAGGGTGTGACAGGATGGTTGACGGCGCAGGATATCATAGACAGATTGGAGGGCAGATGATCGGAACAATAGCATTTTTTATTTTGATTCTTGCCGCCCTATTCGGAATACAGATAGCGGCGGAAAATAGCGACAATGATGACCTAAAGTTTTCAAACGCAGTGCTTATGGCTACGTTGATTGCGGTTGAGACAACATATATCTTTTTAGACTGGGGGTGGCTGAAATGAAAATTGAACTTGAGATTGACGAAGAAGAACTCACACGACTTGTGAGAGACCACCTGGTTGACACAATCACAAGCAGTACACGTTCATCGTTTGAGAAGCGTGTAATCGGCAGGGCGGTGAAAGAAACCATCGACAAAGTGTGCCTTGAGAATCGTGACGAATATTACGACAGGGTTGTAGAAAAGACTGCAGATAAGATCGTGCGGAAGCTGCTCAAAGAGCAAGACTTAATCTCACTGATTCTAAAAGGAGAAAAAGAATGACGTATACAGTAAAGGACTTGATCGAAGAACTGAAACATTATCCAGAGGACGCAGAGGTGCATTTCAACCTTGAAGACGACATTGTGCCGAGCGATGCTCTCATTAACTATGAGGTTGACAGATACGGTCAGATTCAGAAATAACAGTGTGTAGAGAATGGCACGATATTCGCAATTTTGAAAAATGGGCGACTGAAAATGGTTATACAAATGGGCTATCAATAGATCGCATTGATGTGAACGGAGATTATGAGCCAAGTAATTGTCGTTGGGCTACACCAAAGGAGCAATGCAACAACAGGAGGAACACGCTTTTCGTTGAAATAGAGGGAGTTACCCATACCATCTCTGAATGGTCTGACATAACTGGAATTAACAGAAGTACGATCAGCACTAGATATGCAAGAGGGAATAGGGGCAAGAACTTGATTAGAAAGGAAAATTCAAGATGTCTAGGTTAATTGATGCAGATGCATTCAAAGAGTGGCTAGAAAAGTACGCGAGCCATCAGCTTATGGAGAACAAGCACGTATTTCAGGCAATTGACGCACAGCCGACAGTGACCGACGCAAATGTCGGTAGCAAATGGATCCCATGCAGTGAGAGGTTGCCAGAAGAGGAATCTGGAGTGCTTGTTTTGACAAAGACAAAGAAAGGATTCCAAAACATTGACAAGGGTTTTCTGCTTGATGGGCGGTTTGTCCACCGAGGAACAGCGGAGGTAACACACTGGATGCCTTTACCGGAATTGCCGGAGGAGGAATAAATGAACATCGAAAGAGCAATTGAGACGCAGCTATTTGTGCTGCAGAAATACTGCACCACGAAGGAAGACCGAGAAGACATCGCACTTGCAATAAAGGCATTGGAGTTTTATAAAAACATGCAGGCGTACATGGATGAGTTGGAGAGGCAAAGAAAATGATTTTACCAAAGTCGTTGGAGCATATCAGAAAGTGGACAGATCGGCACAAAATCCACTACAGCATCGAATCAAGTGTTATTGGAGATCCGGTTGAGTATACCATGACCTTCAGAAAGCGTGGCGCCTACATAGTAAAGATCAGCGGGTCGGAATTAGACCACACAGTGGATTTTAACAACACGATGGCGAAAGAGTACCTGCACGAGTGGATGTGCCCGAGAAAAGCCATTATGGAGCTAAAAAAAGCAATGAGGAGAGGAACGTGACAGACAAGGAGAGGAAGCTGGTGAGCGATTTTCTTTACCAGCCAAACGATATTGAAAACATTATCGCGTGCAAGCTTGCCACGATTGAAAGACTGGAAGCGTCGCAAGGACTGAAAAGCCCGTCACTTAATGCGGACCACGTGCAGACATCGCACTCACTCGATCAAATGGGCGACACACTGGCAAAGGTGGCCGACCTGCAGAACGAGGTGAACAGGCTGCAGAACCTTCTTTCGCGCAAAGTTATCGAGGTATCCAATGCAATCAGCAGGCTGGAAGATACACGAGAGCAGAAGGTGTTAACCATGTACTACATCCAGAGGGACAAGCACGGGAAGCGCCTGAAGCTGTCGGATATCGAGGCCGAATTGCACTACAGTCGTCGGAGCGTTCTTTACTTCAAGAGTCAGGCGATTGAACATTTATTTGAAATCCTGCAATCCTTGCACTCTTTTGCACCATGACACGTGGCATAATGTATAGTGGATTCACGTGGAGGACAGGCAGACAGTGCTTGTTTCCCCTTTTATTTATTCATACTTAACCCACGGCGCAGGCCTGATCAATGCGCAATATAAGTACAGGTAAGCGGGTGGAGACATCCGCTTTTGTTTTGTAGAAATAATACGAAAATAGATAAAAAGCCTCCTAAAAGTGTTGACATAGGGGAACCCCTATAGTATAATAAAAACATAGAAAGGAGGTGAAAAGATGAGCAAGAAACACAAAAAGAAAAAGCCCAGTGTTGACTGGAAAACCCTCATAGCTTCAGCAACATTGGACTTGATCGTCAGCTTGTCTCTGATGCTTCTAGAGCATCTTCTAGACTAGCAATAATGGGAGAGAGGTCAGAACTCTCTCCCATAAATATAACATAAAGCGCTCATCTTAGCAAAATTATGATCAGAACGTTAGCAATATTCTTTTTATGCATTGGGCTTGCCAAACTGGCTTATGGCTTATATTTAAGGAGCAAGGACGATGACAAAGAGTAAGGCAAATGCTCAGACAAGAGCAACCGAAAAGTATCGGCAGAAAAAGGGAATTGTAACAAAGTCTTTTAAATTAAAAAAGACTCTTAAGGACGAGTTTGAAAAGACTTGCATGCGATTAGACGTAAGTCAAACAGAGACACTAATCAAACTCATGCAGCAGTTCATTGACGAAAACAAAGAAACATAAGACAGAGAAGCATCTCACAGGCGTGGGGTGCTTTTCTTATGCCACCTTAGCTCAGGGAGTAGAGCGGCACGGCGACAGCTGTGTGACGGGCGATATAAGGCGCCGGTGCAAGTCCGGCAGGTGGCGTTGGAGGATGAGATGATCTACAGGAAATGCCCGCGCTGTGGGAAACAAGTAGAAGTTAATAAGGCTTGTGCATGTACAAGTAACAGGCATAAAGAATATGATCGCCAATCTCGTAACCAGGAGAGCAAAACATTTTACAACTCTGCAGACTGGATCCGAGCAAGAGCAGCAGCCATGAATAGGTGTGACGGAATAGACGTATACCTATATATGACAGAAGGAATAGTAGTACCTGCAGACACTGTGCATCACATCATTCCATTGCGTGAAGATCGATCGAAAGCAACGGATATCAACAACCTGTTGCCGATCAGGCACGCGACGCACGAAAAAATTGAGAAGCAATACAAGGATAGTATTGCTAAGCGTCGAATTATCAGACAATTAAATGAAATGTTGCAAAAATATTTACGAATCAATGGGTAGGGGCGGTCGAAAAAGTTTTAAACAAACCCTTCCAGACCGCAGTCCCTCTTTAGAAAACGTAAATTTCTAAAAAAGAGGTTTTCGAATTAGACCGGAGGTGGGAGCAATGGGAAGGCCTAGAAAACCGCTCGACCTTCAGAGCGGAAATTTAACGAACCAATATGTAGCGAATCGAAAAAGAGAAGAAGAGGCGGTAAAAGTTGAAGACAGCTCAAGATTGCAGAAACCGCCAAAGCATTTGTGCGCAGAAGCGAAAAAAGAGTGGAAAATGATCGTAAATACGCAAAAGGATTTCGGGATGTTATCGTCCCTTGATTACAATGCACTCGATCGATATTGCACACTGGTGGTGGCAGTTAGGAAGCTTGAGAAGACTGCAAACGAAAAAGAAGGCGAAGATTTTCTGGAGGCTGTAGAATCCCTCCGAAAATTATCTCCGGAGCTGACAAAGCTGGAAAACAGACTCCATATGTCAGCATCCGATCGACTGAAATTTGCAGCAGAGCTTGTGAAGAAAGAAGATTCGCAGATTGAGGATAAGTTTGGCGAGATATGACGAGGCTTGAAACAATTGCGCAATACGCAAGAAACTGCATCAGTGGAGAGATTTCCTCCGGTCAGAAGCACAAATGGGCGTGTATGAGACTCTTGTCTGACATTGAGAGGGCAAAAGGTTCCGATTGCCCGTTTGAATGGAGCGAGAGGGATGCTCAGAACATTGTGGACTGGTTCTCGTTGCTCTACCACTCGAAGGGAGTCCTTGCGGGAACCCCGATCAAGCTGACAGAGTGGCAACAGTTCCGATTATGCCAGCTCTACGGTTGGAGGATGAAGGGCACTGGATACAGGAGATTTACAAAATCGTTCACGGAGGTCTCACGTAAGAACGGAAAATCACAGGAAATGTCCGGTGTGGCTCTCTACAATATGTCGGTGGAAGCTACAAAATACAAAGAGCTGTACGAGGTATACACGGCCGGTGTTAAGAGAGACCAGTCTAAGATTGTATTCAATGAGGCGAAGCTGATGCTGAAGCTGTCACCGCTTCGAACGAAGTTTAACGTGAAAAGAGATAGCATCACGCACAATGCCAGTGGATCGTTTATGAAGCCATTATCGAAAGAGGATGGCCAGAAAGGCGATGGCACAAACCCTGCGACGCTGATTATCGATGAGTATCATCAGCACCCAACAACAGAGTTTTACGATCTGGGATTAGGCGGAAATACGAAGAATCCGCTATTAATGATTATCACAACAGCAGGAAGAGACCTGTCATATCCTTGCTACACGCAGGAATATAAGTATTGCTCAGAGATCTTAAACCCAGATATAGAAGTTTTTAACGACAGCTATCTGATCGATATTTGCGAACAGGATCCGGAAGACTATGCTGATATTTCCAACCTCAAAAACGAAAAAATCTGGCTGAAGTCTAATCCGATCAGAGCAACGTACAAGGAAGGCCTTGATAAAATTCGTGAAGAGCTCAAAATTGCGCTCAGCACCCCGGAGAAGATGATCGCCGTGCTCACAAAGATGTTTGACGTTTGGGTGCAGGCAAAAGAAAACGGTTACATGGATATGTCCAAGTGGAGAGCATGCGAGGTGGATGTTATTCCGATCCCGGAGGAAGCGCTCAAAGGAATGGACGTATATGTTGGTTTGGATATGTCGGCAAAGATCGACTTGACCTCTGTGGCGTTTATCATCCCTTATAGATCCGGGAAAAGAGATCACCAGGGGAATGAGATTACAAAGTACATCCTATATTCGCATAGCTTTATCCCAAACAGAGATAAGCTTATGGAGCGAATCACAACCGACCATGTCCCATATGACGCATGGGAGATGATGGGCTTTTTGTCAGTGACAGACACACCAATCGTAGATCAGGCAAGAGTAATGCAATATGTCATAGATTTTTGCGAACAAAAGGGCTTGAGAATTAAATACTGGTGCTTCGATCCTGCAAACGCATCAAAGATGGAGATGGATGTATCAGATCTTGGATACGATGTGCAAGAGGTTTATCAATCACACAGATCTCTGAATGAATCGACTTCCGGCTTCCGTGAACAGGTTTACTGTAAAAATGTGAGTTACCTAGAGAATCCCTTGCTGACTTATGCGATGGGGAATGCGGTAATACGAACAAATAATGGATTGATTAAAATAGACAAAGACGCAACACGAAAACGAATTGACCCTGTTGATGCAACGCTGTGTGCATTTAAGCTTGCTTTATATCATGACTTTGACACATTGAGCAAGATGGAGAGTATTGACAAATTTTTAGAAGAGGATTGGTGAAATGGGAATCTGGACAACTTTAAAATCTCTTATTTTGCCGAAGGACAGAAAGACGGTAACACTGGAAGATGAAGAACTGCTCACGTGGCTTGGAATCGACCGAAATAACACAGAAGCTATACAGGAAGTAACGTATTTTACATGCCTGAAAAAGCTGTCTGAGACAATGGGAAAGCTTCCGCTCCACTATTACCAGCATTCTGATCGTGGCACGATCCGGGCGGAGCCAACAAGCATGACAAAACTTCTGACAATTCGTCCGAATGACTATATGACGCCTACAACGCTGTGGACGACCACGGAGATGATGCGACAACATTACGGCAATGCATTTATCTATATCGACCAGGAGCTGATCAGAAGCCGATATGGAGGACGGATCGAATATAAAGGCCTGTATCCGATGCATCCGAAGGATGTAAAGATATGGATCGACAATGCCGGTATCTTTGGAGAATCTGGAAGAGTCAAATACCAGTACATCAATCCGTATAACGGAGAGGAACATTTCTTTGACTCAGAAGAGGTTATGCACTTCAAAACGTGGTACTCACTGGACGGCGTAACAGGTGAGCCGGTAAGAAGAATTTTGTCAGATACAATTAACGGAGCAATTGCCTCTCAGAAGGTGATGGGCAATCTTTACAAGAACGGTATGACCGCATCGATGGTGATGCAATACAGCGCAGATCTTGATGACGAAAGAAGAGAAAAGCTCCGAAAAAAATTCGCAGAAGGTCTGACAGGGCCGAAGGCTGCAGGAAAGGTCATTCCCATTCCGGATGGGCTGAAATTGCAGCCGTTGGATGTCAAGCTGACTGATGCGCAGTTCTACGAACTGAAAAAATACAGCGCGCTCCAAATTGCCGCAGCATTTGGAATAACGCCAAATCAGATCAACGATTATGAAAAATCGTCATACAGTAACTCTGAAATGCAGCAGTTAGTATTCTTAGTGGAGACAATGCAGCATTCAATTAAGGGTTATGAAGAAGAAATAAACGCGAAGACTCTGGATCCGGATCAGCTGGATGCGGAGTTTTTTTATAGATTCAATGAGAAAGCAATCCTGCGTACAGATTCTAAGACGCAGATGGATGCGCTTGTCGAAGCTGTAAATAACGCTGTTTATACGCCAAATGAAGCACGAGGCCTCCTCCAGCTTCCCGCAATGGAGGGCGGAGACATCCTCATGTGCAACGGCAACTATATTCCTGTTACTGCGGTAGCGGAGAAAGGAGAAGAGAGCGATGGCAGTACTTAACATCAAGGGCGACATTGTAACAAATGAATACCGTCGATTTTATGAGTATTTCGAATGGGAATGTGCATGCCCGTCCATGGTGACAGAAGCTATTAACGCACGCGAAAACGGCGAAACGCTGGATGTATATATTAACTCCGGCGGCGGGTTAGTGTCTGCTGGTCAGGAAATTTATTCTTTGCTCAGAGCTGCTGACAATGTGCGTATCCATATTGACGGTCAGGCATGTAGCGCCGCATCAATTATTGCCTGCGCCGGATACTGCGAAATCACACCGGTCGGATTGATCATGGTCCACAGAGTCAGCGCGATCACACATGGAAACGCAAATGACATGACCGCAACGGCGAAAACGCTGAAGACATTTGACGAAGCAATTGCGCAGGCCTATGTGCAGAAGTCCGGCATGAGCCTTGAAAAGGCAATCAGTCTGATGGATAAAGAAACATGGCTCACAGCCAACCAGTGTCTTGAGCTAGGACTTGTTGATGCTATCACAGGGACAACAGCCGAAAGCGATTGGGGAAGACTCACGGCGGCAGCAGGCGGAATCAGAATTACACCGGAAATGATGCAGCAGGCAGAGCATGAAATGAAAGCCAAAGAGCAAAAAGCTCAGAAAGATGCAAAAAAAGAAGAGATCACTTCTGATCTCTGGAAATATGGAATCTAAGGAGAACAAGAATGAATAAGAAGTTGAGAGAACTCTTAAACAAAATCAATAACAAAAAAACAGAAATTGTAAACCTTGTAGCAGAAGATAAGATGGATGAGGCAGAAGCTGCAAAGGCTGATCTTGAGAAGATGCAGGCAAAATTCGACCTCATGTCTGAAGTAATGGACAGCGCCGCAGATGGAATTAGGGATGACGCAACACCTGTGTCTGGCTCTAATAAAAGAGATGCTATTCACGACTTTGCGGAGGCTGCAAGACACGGCTTTGCAGTGATGAACAACAATGAGTCCACGCCTGCAGATGGTGGCTATACTGTCCCGGAAGATATCCAGACACGTATTAACGAGTTCAAAGAGGCACACTTCAGCCTTGAGTCTCTTGTAACCGTAGAGTCTGTAAACACCCTTTCCGGCGCTCGCACTTACAAGACAAGAGCACAGCACACCGGCTTTACTGCAGTAGGCGAGGCACAGAAGATCGGCAAGAAAAAGGGTCCTTCTTTTGAGCGCGTCGAGTTCAAAGTTAAAAAGTATGGCGGATATCTTCCTGTAACAAATGAGCTGTTGGAAGACTCTGATGCAAACATCGCAAGCGTCCTTGTCGAGTGGCTTGGACAGGAAGACATCGCAACAAGAAATACAATCATCTTGGATGCGATCAACGCAAACTTCACACAGTCCGATCTTACTGACCTTAAGGGCATTAAGACCGCAATCAACACAAAGCTCGGCCAGGCATTTGCGCCCAGCACAACAATCGTCACAAACGATGATGGTCTCAACTACCTTGACACACTTACAGATGGCAATGGTCGTCCTCTGCTTACACCTAACGCTCTGTCCAACATACCTTTTGATATGGTGCTTGCAGTAGGTGCAAGACGTGTGCCGGTACAGGTTGTGCCCAACGACATCCTTAAGACTGCAGCCAACAAGGTTCCTTTCATCCTTGGCGATATGAAAGAGGCAATCAGACTGTTTGACAGACGAAGAATCACTCTGAAGGTATCCGACATTGCCGCTACTACAGACGTAAACGCATTTGAGGAAGATCTGACAATTTACAGAGCAACAGAGAGACTTGATGTGCAGGTAGTTGACGACAAGGCTCTGATCAACGGTTATATCACAGTAGCATAAAGGAGCTGACTATGACAGTTTTGGCAGCAGTTAAGGCAAGATGTGGCATACCGGAAAGCGTCACAATATATGATGCTACTGAGCTGGTGCCACTGATTTGCGATGCGATCAAAGATATGGCAATGGCAGGTGTCCCTACGGACATCCTGCCAATCAATGAACGCGTAGAAGAATACGATCCGCGAACGCTCACAGCTATTGTCCTTTACGTACAGATGTACAGAGGAAACGACAGATCGGACACAAACAGGTACAAAACAATGTACAGAAGCAAAATATTTAAGCTGATGCTGGAGGGGTAATATGTGGACTGGGGCAATTTGTCTATCAACCGGGACTTATACCGTAACTGATGATGAGGGATTTGATAGAAACGTTATTGAATATGGAGATCAGATCCCGGCAAATGTTATGGATGTGACCCGGGCAGAACAGGAGCTTGCAACACAGAAAGGCTACAAGGCAGATGTGGCAGTAATGGTATTTGCAGCGGCATATACAGGGCAGGGATATTTCCTTGACGTAGCCTCCGGCAAGGAGTACAGCGTTGCGAGAGCGTTTAAAGCCGACAAGGCTAATATGATCCAGCTTACAGGAGAGGTGAGAGACCATGGCAAGATTGGACTATGAAGGCGTGGATGACCTTTTTAAAGGGCTTGATGCGTTGGAAGTAGATGAAATTGCACCTAAGATGCTGGAAGCAGCGGCTCCGATCCTGCAAGATGAAATTGTAGCTGCCGCTACGCCTCATTACAGAAAAGGATCTATGCTCGGATCGATCAAAAAGACAAAGGTGGGCAAAAACAAAGATGGCCATTATGTAACAGTAAGACCAACAGGCAAGGACTCAAAAGGAGTCCGAAACATGGAAAAAATGGCTTATCTGGAATTTGGCACATCAAAGCAGAAAGCCACACCCGTAATAGCTCCGGGGACAAGAGCGGCAAAAACTGCAGTTGAAAAAACAATGAAGGAAGTCTTTGAAAAAGAAATAAAGGATCTGAAATTATGAATGCTTATCAGAAAGTGAGAGCTGCATGTAATGAATGCGGTATCTATTATGCAGGCGATACAGTCTATACAGGAAAAGAAAAAACATATGTGGTCGCAAATGTATTTGACGAACGTGTAAGGCTGTCTGCAGATGATGAGGTGCAGGAAACATCAATGGGAATGTATGTGCATTTATTCATGCCTCATGACCAGGGATTTATTAAGATCCGAAGAAAACTGCAGGACGCGCTCGTGAAATACGGGCTAAATTATCCCGAGATCGTAAATAATTCGATTGAGGGAAACACAAGACATCTTACGCTGCAGACAGCAGATGAAGAAGGAGAGGATAATTAAATGGCAAATATCGGACTTAGAAAACCTTTTGTTGGAAAGAAGACAGACACAGGATATGATACGCATGCTACTCTTGGCAAGGCCGTATCCATTGAAGTAACACCGAACTACGCAACTGGAGCGCTGTACGGCGACGACACAAAATGCGAGGAAGACAGAGAATTCATTGACGCCACTGTCACACTTGGAACAACTACTGTTCCTGTGAAATTTAACGAATCTATGTTTGGACATGCGTTGAATGTAGACGAGACAACTTACAACGCATATGACGAGGTGCCGTATGTTGGACTTGGATTCATCGGAGTTGAAAAGATTGACGGCGTAAAAAAGTACGTCGCGACATTCCTTCCGCGCGTGAAATTCGCGGAGCCCGGCAAGTCCTACGAGACGAAGGGCGATAGCATCACCTACAATACACCTTCGCTGGAAGGCAGCGCACTTGCACTGGATAACGGAGATTGGAAGTTTGACAAGATCTGCGACACAGAGGCGGATGCAATCACATGGATCGAGGGCAAGTTTACAGCATAAGGGAGAGCAGCTGCGCAGCGGTCGCGAAGGACTTCTGCGCGGCTATTTTGGAGGCGTGAATGTTTGAAAAAGTAAAACCGGAATATATCAGCTTTGGGAAAGACAAATTCCCATATGTCTGCGATATGAGGGTACTGGAGCAGATCCAGAATAAATACGAAGATCTGATCGTGTTTGAGGACAAGCTCCTGGGAATCGAGCCATATTTTGCAGAAAACGGTGACAGAGATCGCGCAAAGGACGGAAAAAAGATTCCGGACATCAATGTTGCATGCTCTGTGCTTCTCATGATGATGGAGGAGGGAGCATATGTGACGGCAAGTGAAATCACACTCCCGACATTGGATGAGCTGAAAATGCAGGGTGAATACTCGCTCTATGAGATTGTTGAATTCGTCCATGCCGAGTACATGAAAAATTTTATCGCCGGTCGAGGGAGGAAGAATTAGACGCCTCTTATCGGCCCGTCGAGACGAAGGAAGATCACCATTTTGCCATTGAATTTCCCGTAGCGGTATTTGAGGCGATGGCCGTGGGGTATACGGAAGAAGAAGCGGCAAGGATGACATATTCCAAATGGTGCGAAATCAGTGAAATCTACCGGTCACGCTACAATATGCAGATTAAGAGAATGATTTTTGCCGAAAAGCAAGAAGTACAATCGGCATTATGCCTATAGAAGTCCTTCATGGAAGCGATATAATAATATCAAGAGAAATGGAGGTGCTGATATGAAGAGGAAAGTATTAGTATCGTTAGCGATCGTATACTGGATGGTGATGTTTGTAGGGATTATGATGGGGGCATCAGATATTCTGTCATGTCTTGGAGCTAGTATTATTGCAACAGCTATTTTTGTAGTATTCGAATTTATAATAGTATTCGTTTGGAAGATGTGCGCCATAACATGGAACTTAATAAAAATCGGATATTTGAAATGGTAAACACATATTATTGCGGAAGTGTAAGGACGCCTTAGAGGCGTCCTTTTATTATGAGGCTTTTAGATGAGTAAAATAGGCGCAACAATTGCCTTGGATGGCGAAAAGCAATTTAAAAGTGCAGTCACGAGTGCAAAGCAGTCATTAAAAGAGCTTGATTCTGAGTTAAAGTTATCGTCGACAGTCTTTAAGGGGCAGGCAAACTCACTGGATGCACTTCGGCAAAAACACGACATCTTACAGCGCACTCTTGATGCACATAAACAAAAATCGGAAGCGTTGCAGAAAATTGTGAACGCTGAAAAGGAAAAGTACGAAAAAGCTGGGACGAATCTTGACAAGTACAGCAAGGAGCTTGAAGAGGCAAGGGACGAGCTTGACCGTATGAAGTCCTCAGGGACAGCAACAAATGAAGAAATTGATGCTCAGCAGAAAAAGGTGGATGAGCTGTCAGACAAAGTGGAAAAGAGCACAACTGCCTATGCATCCGCAGAGAGATCTGTGAGCAGATGGCAGACACAGCTCAATGACACGGAAAGAGATATTGCAAACACCAATGATGCGCTTGCTCAAAACGAGAAATACATGTCTGAAGCTGAGAAAGCTACAGATAACTGTGCAACATCGATCGATAATTATGGCAAGGAAGTAAAGCAAGCAAAGGATCTGACGGAAGGCTTTGTTGACGAAATTGCATTGATGGATAGCTCAAAAGCAATCTCAGACATTCTTCCCCAATTAGCGGATAAGGTATCAGGCGTTGCGGAAGCTGCATATAATGCAGCAAAGGAACTCGACGAAGGTTATGATGCAATCATCAAGAAAACTGGTGCAACAGGCAAGACGTTAGAAGAGTTGGAGGATGTTGCCAATAATATTTTTGGATCTATGTCAAGTGATATGTCCGATGTCGGCACAGCCGTTGGAGAAGTCAACACAAGGTTTGGCTATACCGGAGATGAATTGGAAGCATTGTCTTCTAAGTTTCTGAAGTTTGCCGATATTAATGAAACGGATGTCAACACATCCATTGATATGGTCCAGAAGGATTTGGCAGCGTTTAATATGGACGCTTCAGAGGCGGGAGATCTGCTTGATGCAATGACCAGCGTTGGCCAGCGCACAGGTGTGTCTATGGACACTCTGCAGAACTCATTGGTTTCAAACGCGACAGTGCTGCAGGAGCTAGGAGCGGATGCATATGGTTCTCTTGAGTTTCTTGGGGAATTGGAGATGTCCGGAACAGATTCTTCAGCAGTGATGAATGGTCTGAGCAAAGCTCTTAACAATGCGACAAAGCAAGGTATGCCACTAAGCACAGCACTTGAAAATTTACAGAGCCAGCTTGTTAATGCGACGGATGACACAGAGGGAATGAGGATTGCCACGGAGCTGTTTGGCTCAAAAGCAGCAGCGAGGGTGTATCCGGCACTCAAAAACGGCACGATCAACCTTAAAGAGCTGTCACAGGCGACAGAAAATTATTCCGGCATCGTCGAAACGACCTACGAGACCACAATGGACGCATGGGACGAGATGACCATTGCGCAGAATAAATTAAAGACATCCGGATCACAGCTTGCAAAGTCAACACTATCAACGCTTGCGCCAGCATATACAAAAGCGTCCAATGCTTTTTCGAAATTTGTTGATAGCATTAATGACGCACCAAAACCAATCAAAACGACAATTGGATTATTGGGAGCGGGAACGACGGCTGCATCAAAAGCAATCCCTGTTCTGGCTGAACTGGCTACGATTCGAAATGCAGCTATCACTTATAAGAAGATCAATACTGCTGTAACTACGGCAAATACTGCCGCAACAATTGCAGAGACGACAGCAACAGAGGTAGCTACGGCGGCCCAGCTCCTCTTCAACGGGGCACTTGCCGCGAATCCTATCGGAGCCGTTGCAATCGCTATCGGGCTCGTGGCAGCAGCGATAGGGACCTATGCATTATGCACTAGCGAAGCGACAGGTGAATCAGATGATTTTAATGACAAGATTAGAGAAACATCGGAGCAGGCAAAAGAAGCGCGTGATGCATTAAATGAATCAGGCGATGCGATGAAAAGCGCATACGATGCTGCATCTAATTCGATTTCAGACGCGGTTGCACAATCTGCACTTGCCGAAAAGCTTGTTAAACAGCTTGACGTATTGACAAATAAGTCTTCTCTTACCACAGAAGAGCAGGTTCGAATGATGACTGTAGTCGAAGAACTGAATTCGATCTATCCGGAGCTGGGGCTAGAGATTGAGGGAACAACAGGAAAGCTCAACAAGGGAACGCAAGAAATCAAAGATTATGTTAAGAGTATGAAAGACATGACATTGGCGAAAGCCTACATGGAAGCATACAAAGACATTATCGACAAAGTGATTGAGGCACAGAAGAAGCAAATTGAAGCAGAAATGACGCTAGAGGACCTTCAGGGCGAATTAAATGAAGCCAATGAAGCGTACAACACAGCGTTAGGGAGAGTCGAAAAAGCAAGCAAGAAAGTTACAAAGGCACAAGATGAATATGATAAGGTCTTAAATGATACAAATCATACACAAGAGGAGTTTGAAAAAGTTTCCAAAAATCTTGCCGACGCGCAGAACGAGCTTGAAGCGGCTCAAAACGATCTGACTGAATCGTCGA
>JAUNAE010000480.1 GCA_030527765.1 Eubacteriales bacterium | reverse complement strand
CGAAGAAACACAATGTAACAAAGATTTACAGATAGTGTAATGCAGAGGTTTTCCGGCAGGATGATCTGCCGGAAGCCTTTATGAAACTATTGACTGGGAGGTTCACAATGGGTAAGAAACGTTTATTATCGCAGATTATGATGGCTGTTATGGCCATGTCACTGACACTTGTACCGTGCACCGCTGCTATGGCAGAGGATGCAGTCACAATTCGCCTTGGAGGATTAAAGGGCGCCACATCCATGGGTATGGTAAAACTTCTTGACGATGCAGAAAATGGTCTGACAGAGTCCAAGATCGATTACACAATGGCTACCGCAGCGGACGAGCTGACACCTCTTCTCCTGAAAGGAGAAATGGATATTGTCGCAGTTCCTGCAAACCTTGGATCCGTTCTTTACAACAATTCCGAAGGCAAAGTTCAGTTTGCTGCGATCAATACTCTTGGGTTGATTTATATTACGGAGAAAGGTGGAGAGTCCGTACAGAGCATTGCAGATCTGAAGGGAAAAACCATCTACGCAACCGGCAAAGGTTCCACTCCGGAATTTGCCCTGAAGTATCTTCTTTCTCAGAATGGACTGGACCCGGAAGCGGATGTTACCATCGAGTGGAAGAGCGAGCCGACAGAGGTTGTTGCAACAATGGCATCTGAGGATGAGGCAATCGCAATGATTCCTCAGCCATTCGTTACCGTTGCACAGACTCAGGTAGAAGGCCTGCGTGTGGCACTTGATCTGACCGCTGAGTGGGAAGCTCTGGATAATGGAAGCAAATTCATCACAGCAGGTCTTGTTGTGAGAAAAGACTTTGCAGAAGAGAATCCGGAAGCTCTCAACACATTCCTCTCTGAGTATGAGGCATCTACAACATTTGTAAATGAGAACGTGGAAGATGCGGCACAGCTCATTGAGAAGTACGATATCGTCAAAGCTCCGATTGCTGAGAAGGCTCTTCCTTTCTGCAACATTACTTACATTGATGGTGAAGAAATGAAGACTGCTCTTGAAGGATATCTCGCAGTTCTTTTCGAGCAGAATCCGAAGGCTGTTGGCGGAGCACTTCCGGGAGAGGACTTCTATCTCAGCCGATAACCGTCCGCTGAATAGCTATGAAGATACAAAGTAGTTATAAAAACGGAGCCGCTATTCGGTTATGAGCAGGAAGCAAAGCGGAGTATGAATATCCGTTTGACAGAAAGTACATTAAATGAATTTTGGAGGAGATCATGAGTAAGAAACGTTGGTTTTTGGAGCGGGCAGCTTCGATTCTGATTCTGCTGGGAATCTGGCAGGCAGCAGCGATGGCCCTCGACCAGCGGATTCTGCTCGTGACTCCTCTTGTTGTTTTTGAGAGACTTTTTTGCCTTCTCTTTCAGGGAAGTTTCTGGAAAACCGTGTTGTACAGTTTCGTAAGAATTGAAGCGGGATTATTTTTGGGACTGTTTCTCGGTTCGATCCTTGCTATGCTAGCATCCCGGTTTCATGTTTTGGAAGTGCTGTTCTGGCCGGTTCTTGTCATGGTCAAAACCATTCCTGTTGCATCCTTTATTATCATTGCGCTGATCTGGCTTCGTGCAGAGAAACTTTCGGTTTTTATTTCTTTTCTTATGGTTCTTCCGGTGGTATATTTTAATGTACTGCAAGGAATGAAAAGCACGGATCAGAAGCTTCTGGAGGCTGCAGAGGTGTTCCGAATGCCTCATAAACGACGGCTTCTTTATATTTATCTGCCGGCACTGAGACCGTTCTTGCTCTCGGCATGTATGACGGCTCTTGGAATTTCCTGGAAAGCCGGCATCGCCGCAGAGATCATCGGAGTTCCGGATGGATCCATAGGAGAGATGCTTTACGAGGCAAAGATTTATCTGAATACAGGTGATTTGTTTGCGTGGACATTGGTGATCGTGCTGATCAGCGTATTGTTTGAAAAATTTTTCTTATGGTTTCTGAAAAAGGTACTGAACAGATTGGAGCAGATATGAGTGATCTTGTTGTTCGAAAACTGAATAAAAGTTTTGGCAAAAAAGTGGTCCTCAAGGATTTCTCCGGGGTGTTTCCGGAGGGAAAAGGAAGTTCCATTATGGGATCCTCCGGATGTGGAAAGACAACGCTTCTTCACATTCTGATGGGCATTGAAAAAGCAGATTCCGGGGAAATTACAGGGATGCCGCGTAAGATCAGTGCTGTTTTTCAGGAGGACCGCCTGTTCGACAGTTTCAGTGCACTGTCCAATATTCGTGCTGTGACGGGAAAAGAAGTTCCGGAGGAACGAATCAGAGAACATTTGAATGCCCTTGGAATTACGGAGACAGAAAACAAGCCGGTCAGTCAGTTCAGCGGTGGAATGAGACGGAGAGTTGCGATCGTAAGAGCGGTTCTTTGTGATGCAGATTTGATTCTTATGGATGAACCCCTTAAGGGTCTGGATCAGGAGACAAAAGAGGTCGTAATGGATTATATTAAGAAACAGACCAGGGGAAAAACGACGATCATTGTGACGCACGATGAGGAAGAAGCAGAGGCTCTTGGGGAACACAAGATCCGTATGACGGAAGTGAATCGCCGTGATTCGGATGAATCGCAGAATTCGGAGTAGTGTTTATGAGCAAGTGGCAGAACGGATTGCGAATGTGCACTTTGCCAAAGATATGCCGCAGAATGGATTACGAATGTACGCTAATTGGGTGACATTATATAGGAGTGGATAGTGTCAAATGATTTATGAAAAAACTGAGCAAAGAAAAAAAGCTCAGAACGA
>JAUNAE010000479.1 GCA_030527765.1 Eubacteriales bacterium | reverse complement strand
GAATCTGACTTACATCAGGTTCCTTTTTTATACTTTAAATATTAGGGAGTTGATAAAGATGATTAAACCAATAATGAAAGACGTTTTCTTTCTGAGCCAAAAATCAGAACCGGCCACTGAGGCAGATAAACAAATCGGAAAAGACCTGATCGACACATTAACCGCACACAAACACGAGTGTGTCGGTATGGCCGCAAACATGATAGGTATTAAAAAAAATATTATAGTAGTCGATATGGGATTTATGCCGATGGTAATGTTTAACCCCGTCATCACAAAGAAATCCGGGAAGTTTGAAACAGAAGAGGGATGCTTATCTTTGATTGGCGTACGCCCGTGTACTCGATACAAAGAGATAGAGGTAGAGTATCAAGACATGAGTTTTCAGAAAAAGAAGCAGAAGTTTACCGACTGGACCGCTGAGATCATCCAGCATGAGTGCGACCACCTGAAGGGCATTATTATTTAATTTGATTAAATTATAGAATCGAAAGAAACGGAACAGATAGAAGGAGTAAAAAAACGGTGATTTCCAAAGCGATTGAAAAGATGATTGTTTTCTATGAGGGAAGTCTTCATGACATCGAACATTTTATGAAGGTCTGGGGGTATGCCAAAACGATCGGAGAATTGGAAAATATAGATAGCAGCACGTTAGAGACACTGGAGTATGCAGCCATTGTACATGATATTGCCTGTCCGTTATGCAGAGAAAAATACGGAAGTACGGCAGGTCCCTATCAGGAAAAAGAAGGCATGCCTCTTGCAAGGGATTTTTATGAGGAGTTTGAGCTTTGCGGTGAGCAGCTGGACCGAATTTGTTATCTTGTGGGGCATCATCATACTTTTAAGGATATTAAGGGCATGGATCATCAAATTCTGGTAGAAGCTGATTTCTTAGTGAATGCATCCGAGAGCAATGTGAGCAGCAATGCAATTTTCGATTTCGGGAATAAGGTATTTCGAACGAAGAGCGGATTTGCACTTCTGAATGCGATATATAAGGAGACAATATGAATCATACGGGGACGGTGGAGTTAAGAACAGAGCGATTGTTACTGCGCAGATTTACAATGATGGATGTAGACAGCGTATATGAAAATTACGGCTGTGATCCGTTGGTGAACCGGTATATAAGCTTTGCGCCGTGCGCAGAGATAGAATCGGCACGAAGATTTATCAATATGCATATAGAGAAGTACGACAGCGATCCTGCTTTCTACGGATGGGCAGTTACCTTAAACAACGAAGTGATCGGATCAATCGGATTGTTTAATGTTGATGACGATGTAAACCAGTGTGAACTCGGATATAGTATCGGAAGTAAATGGTGGAGAAAGGGGTATGCCTCGGAAGCCGCAGACGCAGTGATAGACTATGCATTTGACACACTTGAATTTCACCGTATTTATGCTTCTCACCATATAGAAAATATTGCCTCCGAACATGTCCTAGAAAAGATTGGAATGAGTTATGAGGGGACATTACGTGACGGACAGAGAAATGCAGACGGAACTTATGCGGATCTAAAACTCTATGCGATCTTGCAGCAGGATAAGAGACTGAAAGATTAATATAATAAACACGGAGCAGCCTCATACGGTATCGTATGGGGCTGCTTTATATTTTCCTTTGCCTGTTTTGATGATTTTATTCTCGGCGCAGAGTTCATTCAGGATCCGCTGCAGCTGGCGGGGACTGCAGTGAAGTTTCCAGGCGGTCTGTTCTACACCTGACAGAATATGGTCCTTGCAGTAATACGTAATATAGTTTGTGACACGTTCTTTCAACGAGCCGGACATAGCATTCAGATTGGAAATGACTTTAAGTTTATCGGCGAGATCTTTTGCTACAACACGGAGAAAGGTGACATCGTTTAATAGTTGTTCGCCGTCCTGTTTAATGGAAACGGCAACACAGAGGCACTCTGTCTGAGCGGTTGCGAATATATTTGGATCCTGCTCGAAAAACAATGCACTTTCATCGATAATATAGGGCGCGTGACAGGCGGCAAGTGAATACATGTTTCCGTCATCCCGGATGTAAAAGATGGATGCGGTTCCACTTATCAATACCTGAAAGAAAGTTTCTGATGAAGAAGCGGAGGAGATGACCTCTCCGGCTTCGTAGAGCAGGAGATGCAGAGACCCCGGAATATCGGAAAAATAGTGGTCAATTACATTTAGATCAATGAGTTTGTTTATTTTTTCAATTTCATAAATTGCCTTCATTATTTTTCTCCCAACAGGACATATGTCTTGGTATTTGCTTCTAATCATATGTTATTTTGGGTACTGTCGCAATAACATAGTGCGCGTTGGCTGTAATAAGAGAAAAGAAAGCGGGAAGAATGAAAAATCTTGATTTAGGAAGAGAAAGTATAAAAAAACTGCTGTTAACTTTTTGTATTCCGTGTGTCATCAGTATGCTGATAAATTCGGTTTACAATATAGTGGATCAGATATTTATCGGAAAGGGAGTAGGTACCTATGGAAATGGTGCAACAAACGTAATATTTCCGCTGGTGCTGATCTTTAACGGAGTTGCGGGCTTAATAGGTAATGGAGCGGCAGCCGGATTATCTTTAAAACTCGGAGCGGGAAAGATACGTGAAGCAGCTAAGAGCGTCGGGCAGGCAATCACTGTCTCGATTGTTTCGGCAATTATTTTAGCGGTAATTTCCTATATTTTTCTTGCAGATATTATTATGCTTTTCGGATTGATTATTCCGGGCATCGAGCCCACCTCGGTCGCAGTTCAGCGCAGCCTGAC
>JAUNAE010000478.1 GCA_030527765.1 Eubacteriales bacterium | reverse complement strand
CTTTACATTGATTTATCGGTGATACTGACCGTACTGACCTTGCCTACTCGACTCACGGAACTAGTCGATAATGCGGTTGTATTCTGACATATGATTGATATGCGGCAAATGTTAAAATCTACCTGCAGGCGATTCTTGAGGCTGTAAATTGTCAGAAAACACATTTATTCTATAGGTGAAGGAGAACGAGAGATGAGCGATTTCAAATTCGGAAATTATATATACGAACTTAGAAAGCAATCAGGTTACGGCCAGAAGGAAGTGGCTGCTTTTTGCGGAGTCAGTAATAAAGCGGTTTCTAAATGGGAAACCGGTAAAACCAAGCCGAGGGTTGAACTCATCAGAAAACTTGCTGAAGTTTATAGAGTATCTCCTGAAATACTCTTAAAGAAATTGGAGGAGAGAAAAATGCAGAAGATTACAAAAATTGTTCTGACAGGTGGCCCATGTGCAGGAAAATCAACTGCGATGAGTTGGATTCAGAACGCCTTTACCGAGAGAGGGTACAAGGTTTTGTTTGTGCCGGAGACAGCAACCGAATTGATTACCGGCGGGGTTGCTCCATGGACCTGCGGTTCCAATCTGGATTATCAGTGTTGTCAGATGCGCCTTCAAATTGAAAAGGAAAAGGTATTCTTATCCGCTGCAGAAACTATGCCTGACGAGAAAATTCTGATTGTCTGTGACAGGGGCATGATGGACAACCGTGCCTATATGACAACAATTGATTTTGGAATTGTTCTTGATCGGATACATCAGAACGAAGTTGAAATCCGCGATAATTATGATGCGGTATTTCACTTGATGTCTGCAGCCAATGGTGCTCCAGAGATATATTTAAAGAATAAGGAAAGTAATCCGGCTCGTACCGAAACAGTGGAGCAGGCTGTGGAACTGGACAATAAGCTCATTTCGGCATGGACCGGGCACCCGCATCTGCGAGTAATCGATAACTCCACAGGCTTTGAGAACAAAATGAAACGATTGATTTCAGAAATTGCTGGTTTTCTCGGCGAACCGGAACCTTATGAAATTAAACGCAAGTTTTTGATTGCATATCCGGATATCACCGCTCTGGAAAAGCGAGACGATTGCCAGAAGGTAGAAATAATCCAGACCTATCTAAAAGCAGGAGAAAACGAAGAAGTGCGTGTTCGCCAGCGAGGAACAAACGGAAGTTATATCTACTTTAAGACTGTAAAAAGGAAACTGACGGATACAACCCGAATTGAAATAGAAGAACGTCTCTCTCAGGCGGAGTATTTGAAGCTGCTGATGGATGCAGATACTTCTATGCATCAGATTCGAAAGACTCGTTATTGCTTGACATACAAAAGTCAGTATTTCGAAATTGATATTTATCCGTTCTGGAAAGATCAGGCGATTGTGGAAATTGAGCTTTTGAGTGAGAAAGAAGAAATACAGATGCCAAAATTCCTGAAGGTTATCAAAGAAGTAACCGATGATGAAGCTTATAAGAATTCATCTCTGGCACGTTTATAAGGAGGTTTTTGCATGAATAGAATGATTGCATGGAGAAGCAGGGAACTCGATGAAATTGAACTTGTATATGAGAAAGCGGAAAATAATCAGGCAATAGGTGCTTTATTAGAAGAATTAGAGTCACGGGCATTGGAAGAAGCAAAAAACAATGTCGGTATGCTGAAAACAGGAAATGGAGACTGCCTGAAACCCGAGCAATTTGATGGACTTTCTGCCACGGATAAAGAAACAGTGATTAAAGTTTTGGGAAATGCAGGTCTGGCTTCTTTAAATACAGATATGCAGAACGCGGTAATCATTATTACCTTGTCTCCTCTCATTACCATGGTACAGGCATGTACAATTTTTAATATTCTGAACAGAATTGAAAAACTGGATGGTTCAATTACAATTCTGAAACCAAAGTGGACATTGAAGCTCCAGGTTCCTCTTGGTGGAAAAAAGGGATTATTCCAGTGGGAAATGATGATTATGCAGTTGTATCCGTGGATCTCAGTAAGCGAAGAGTCTACAAATGAAATGGCGGTAAGTGAGAAAGGCGGCTTAACGGAAGCAACAAAAGCAACGTCGAAGGGGCCTTCACAGAACCCATTTGTGATGAAGATGAGTCAATACAAAGCATTTTCAGATGCTTATTCTGCAGCCGTATACGAAGTTGAAAATGCAATTAAAAATCAACTAAGATTTATGGCCCATTGGAAAGATAATCTTTCAATTAACGAGTGGAACGGGCTTGATGATAATGAACGATTTGTCAAGGTGCTTTCACTTGGAGTATTCGGCATTGTGATTGATAGATGTATTTGCGTTGATTTTTCCGAGGATATTCCAAACTGTATTGCCATTGCCTTGTTATATTTAGCAGACAGCGGAAAAATGACAAAGCAATTAATCGATGCCGGAGATGGCACAGATACAAGTAAATTGGTGAGCGCACTTACATCAATCCATGGATGTTGCAAGAATTGGGAGTGTACAATCGCTCATCCTGTATTTGTAAAAATAGGAGAAGCGTCTAAAAAAACGGATTCGGAATCAAATAAAAACGAAAAAACGAAGTCACCAGAGAAGCCTGAAAAGAAGTCTTTCTGGAAAAGATTGTTTGGTTGATATGTTCCCGTGTACTGCGGGGGTGGATTTGTTTCCGTGCTGTGTCGACATTCACTGCATTGTCTCGACCCATGTTGAAACTGTGTGCCTGCTCTCGAAAAAATCCCCAGTTTAAGCGGGTTTCCGGGCTTTTCGCTCGAATATGAACCTGTGTTTTAA
>JAUNAE010000477.1 GCA_030527765.1 Eubacteriales bacterium | reverse complement strand
AATCATCGGAAAATATCGTTAGTATTTCTTGTGAATTTGAAAGAATTTCATTGTATTTGCCGAAAGATGTGCTATAATAAAAGAGTGGATCTAAATTTTGATAAAATTTGCAAAAGTACACCTTTGCAAATTCTTCCCTAGTTTTGATTAACTGGAATTTTCGAATTTTCTCGCTTTTCCATAGAATGTTCCTACTGGCATTTCGCAAGCTTCTGCAGCTTGTCGAAGTGTTATTTTTTTGCCTCTCCAAGCCTTATGAACTTCATAAAAGTTATCTGGCAATGGAAGCGGTGGTCTTCCAAATTTTACTCCCTTCGCTTTTGCAGCTTTAATTCCTTCTGCCTGACGTCTCTTGATATTCTCACGTTCTGATTGCGCCACAAACGAAAGAATCTGAAGCACCAGATCTGCAATGAATGTTCCCATAAGGTCTTTACCGTTTCTTGTATCTAATAACGGCATATCAAGAACACAGATATCAATTCCTATTTCTTTCGTGAGAATCCTCCATTGATTCTGGATTTCCTCGTAATCTCTGCCCAGTCTGTCAATACTCAGAATATAGAGAAGATCTCCGGATTTTAGTCGCTTCACAAGCTTCTTGTATTGCGGACGGTTAAAATCTTTACCTGACAGTTTATCTATAAAGATGTTCTTTGGTGGGACGTTCACTGTATTCAACGCTATCATTTGACGATCCTCATTCTGATCCATACTGGATACACGCACATATCCATAAATCCTTCCTTCCATTTGTTTCCTCCAATTTTCAACATAAAAATAGCGATCAAAACTACTAGCCCATGCTGCAATCTTGATCGCCTAAATAGAAAGGGTACCGCCATATTCTGACGACACCCTTCCTTCTGTTATTCTATTGTCTGTTAGTCTATCAATACGTATTTTCTGTTAGTTGTATTTCCCTGGGGCTTTATATCCTCCATTCCTGCAATAATCGCCCTTGTTCTTGCTTCACTTAGACCAATATAGTTCGCAACTTCGCTTGTTTTTGAAGCTCCATTTTCCCTGAGGAAATCTCGAATTTTCCCCATGTTTTCAAGGGTTTTATCACTTCGCTTGTTTTCTTCGCTTGCTTTTTTTCAAGCGATAAAGTTAATATCGTTCGATCAGGACCATATTGTTCTTCGACTCGTGGATCCTCCCATCCTTCCGATTGCCACACCGAATAGATATCTGGAACACCACTTCCTGCGTGCTCACCAATACTGATGAGATTAAACATCTTCATCAACGCTTTGTTTCTCGGATCGGAAATACCGCCTTTCAGCATCTGCTTTTTGCCGGTTCGGATACTTCCCGGATTTTCCATGATAATCTTATCTGGATACAACTTGATTACAACCGATCTTGGTAAATAAAAGTCAGTATTCACCAGACAATTTGCAAGTGCCTCTCGCAGTGCCTTATGAACCGGCGTATCGTCAATGCGACCGCCCATATCATCCATCTTAAACGGCACTTTTACGACCTTCAATAGCTTGTTATACACCGTGAAGAAGAAATCAAAGAGATTCCCTGACCACTCACCGGAGCTCGACTGCAAGCGGTCTGTCCATCGCATCGCTGGATCCATCATTTCACGGTAATCCAGAAAGTACTCTGGAAACTCTCTAACGATATGATACTCTTCACCAAACATCAAAAGACCGGCTGCAGTTGGGTGCAACTGACCATCAACCTCAGAAATTGCAGCCGCACCGATTTGATCCAAGTATTCTTCATAAGGAAGTTTCACCCATGGATGTCCAGGGCGATATGCTGTATGACGGTTTCTATATCCCTCAACACTTTCTCTGCTGATATAGCTAAGAGGAACCTTATCAAGAACTTTCATATCCATCGTTGCTTCCGGCTCATCTCGCAGCATTGCACGAACTTCACTTGGTGAACAACGATAGTCACCTTCCCAGTTTCGACGGAACGATCCATTCATGATGTCGTCATTGATATAAATCGGTTTCTGCTCACGTTTTGCCGGAGGCACTTCAATAACCATGATTACTTCGCCAGATTCTTCATCGGGATAGATTTTCACATTTCGCTCTGTCAGAGTATTTAGGCTAACTTTCTGTTTGTTATTGATCGTATCCCAAAACTCTTTCTGAATCTTCCGCTCATCGGTTAGTCCGGTTCTATGCCAAGAACCATCTTTTCTCTCAGATACCCCAAGGATAATCACCCCGCCGTAGCAATTTGAAAAGGAAGAATACGTTTCCCATAAGCTATAAGGCAACCCACCCTTTGCTTTCTTCACCTCACGGCGATTGTCCTCTTTATACTGATCAAAATCAGCCATATTAAAATCCAAGAAAATCACCTCCAGTTATTCATTTTCTGCGGTTTCTTCATCTGACAGTTCAATTACATCCGTAATCTCACAGTTCAGGGCATCGCAGATCTTAGCAAGCGTTTCCATGCTGATACCTTTATTCTTACCCATATTTGCAATCATATTAGTGGTAAGCCCAGCGGAAACACGAAGATCTTCTTTACGCATATTTCTATTAATCAATGTGTGCCATAATGGTTTATAACTGATTCGCTTCATTCCATTTCCTCACTTCAAAATCACTCAACACATGTTTTGATTCTACTTTAGCTTACCACAAACCTTGTGTTTTAGCAATTATATCTTGCATGAATGAGAATGGTCAGAATACCAAGTACAGACTTGATATTCTGACTACAATTCCTTAATGTTGCTGAATTGAAAAGTTAAATTCCAGTCCATTCAGCCCCAAACTGGAAATTACT
>JAUNAE010000476.1 GCA_030527765.1 Eubacteriales bacterium | reverse complement strand
CTTGTTTGCTATGCTCTAATTTATTCTCTATTCACTACCTCTTTGTTTCAAACTTATCGTTTCCTTCCTACGAAATCCCATAAATGTGCTTCGATGTAATGCGATCTACAAGAGCGGACATGCAGTTTACGATCAGAATCGCATAGCATACGCCCTCCGGGTAATGTCCCCAGATTCGAATCGCCATAACAATCACTCCTGCCAGAACACCGTACAGAATCTTTCCATGATTGGAGGAAAGATTGTAATCTGTCAGCATAAAGCATCCTCCGAGAATTGCACCGCCGGAGCAGAGATGCATCAGCGGGTTCTGTCCTGCGATCAGTGCAATCACAGCCATGGTTACAAAGAATGCAAGGCTGACTGCATAATTGACTTCTTTTCGCCAGATCAGGAATGCAAATCCGATAAGAAGACATAGTGCACTGGTCTCTCCAAGAGCACCCGGAACCTTACCAATGAAAGAGTCCAGAAGAGTGTAACCACTCTCTGCTCCCTGCTTCATAGCACTCAGTACGGTTGCACTTGCTACGGTATCAATCTTCATCGGCTCTGCATAAGACATGATGGACATTGGATATACCAGCATGATAAACAGTCTTCCCATGAGTGCCGGATTGAACACATTATTTCCGATTCCGCCGAAGAACTGTTTAACCACAAGAATGGAAAAAGCAGCTCCAAGTACAACAACCCAGAACGGTGTATTCGAAGAAAGATTGAAGGCCAGAAGAATTCCTGTAACAACGGCACTGTAGTCTCCGATTGTCACAGTCTCATGGTGCATGCTCTGCCAGAGCATTTCAAACAGTACACAGGATCCCACGCTTACCAGAATCAGAAGCATGGCCTGCACTCCAAAAAATACGATGGAGGCGATCATGGCAGGAACCAGTGCAATGCAGACATCCCGCATAATGGTAGATGTCGATTTTGGAGTCCTCAGATGAGGATTAAAGATTTCATTTCCCACGGTTTGCCTCCTCCCTCAGCTTTGCACGTACTGCATCCCGGGCCTGAACCGTATGATGTGACAATTCTCTTTTAGCCGGACACACATAAGAGCAGCATCCGCATGCAATACATTCTGTTGCCTGAAGACTCTGACAAAGAGCAAGATCTCCTTTTCGGATTGCCGCGTCAATCTTAAAAGGTGTAAGCCCGATCGGGCATGCTTTGTCACAGCTTCCACAACGGATACAGTTGGATTCCACCATATTTGTTTCTTTTAATACAAGGAGTCCTCCGGACACTTTGGAAACCCGTGCATCTCTGATCTCACTGATTCCCCTTGCATTCTGTTTCACACCGATGCATCGGCCGGTCATCGGACCTCCAAGAACGATTTTGTTCTTTCTTTCCGTCACATCACCGGATTTTGCAACCAGCTCTCCGATATTGGTTCCCAGAGGAACAAGATAATTTGCCGGGTTCTTCACACAGCCTGTAATAGTAATACAACGGCTGGTGGACGGCATTCCACTAAGCACCATATCTGCAGCCGCTTTTGCAGTCTGTACATTTGATACAATCGCCCCTACCGAAGACGGCAGTTTTCCGGATGGGATTTCCACATTCATCGCAGCTTTGATCAGCTGTTTTTCACCACCCTGTGGATATCTTGTGGGGAAAACCTGAATGCGAATCTCGTCCTCATGCCCTTTCAGCAGTTTTTCCAGAGATTCTTTGCAATGAGGTTTGTTATCCTCCATACAGATCACTGCATTTGCGGCACCTGCTGCCTTTTTGAGAATCTGAACACCATTCAGAATTGCCATTCCCTGCTCCAGCATCATATGCTCGTCACAGGTCAGGAACATTTCACATTCCGCTGCATTGATCAGCAGATGGGTAATCGGATCCTTTGTCTGATATTTGGCTGCCGTCGGAAAACCGGCTCCACCCATACCAACCAGACCGCCCTGACGCAGTTTCTCGATGAGATCTTCTCTGGAATAAGAAGAAATATCACACCATTTCTGATTGCAGGCTGCAGATCCATCCGGCAATTCGCAGGATTCCACTTTGATTTCGCAGAAATTATCCTTTACAGAAAGCACCTTACCGGTAACCGGAGCATGAATTGCCGCACTCAAAAAGTGAGCAGACTCACCAATCAGCTGACCCTGAGTCACCTGATCCCCTGCTTTTACAACACAGGTACATTCCGGTCCCAGACCCTGCTTCATGGACACCTTCACAGTGTCCGGAATATAAGGAATGATCTTCTTTCCGGATGTGATCGCCTTATCCCCACCGTCTGTAGGGTGCACGCCACCTGCGAAAACACTACGTTTTCTGTCCATACATTTCCTTCCTTTCAGTTTTCAATAGAAAACCACTCTCATTCCGCAAACTGATAAATGCTCAGCCGTTCCCTATTGTATTCCACATAATACCATAACTCATTTTTTAGAACAACAAAAAACAGTCAAATAGTTGCCCGCATCTCACTTATTGTCACCAGCTCCTGCTCATGAACATACATGACCGATTACGTGAAATACTCCACCTTTTGCGACATCAGCCTATATCGAAGGCTCTTTTGTTATATGATATTCTCAAAGATACAAGTAAAAATTCGCAGTTACATAATGTTATATGAATTTCACGGAGGAACAGTCATGAAAAAGAAAGCCGTTTGTATGCTCCTGGCCGCAGCAATGATCTCTGCCCTCGGAAGCAGCACCGCAGTATTCGCAGAAACCGAAGAAACCACATCTACCTCAACCATGGATTATTACCTAAGACTTCCCATACACAAAATGGGACTCGCA
>JAUNAE010000475.1 GCA_030527765.1 Eubacteriales bacterium | reverse complement strand
GTGACAATCAACCATAGCTATATAAGGTCATGCTGGGATAGTGGCAACACTAATGCCTTTGGGTACTGAAAATACGATGAGACTATCAACCTGTACTGGAATATCTAAACCTCTAGCGTCCAATTCCTTTTGAACCCTGGCCATTAGAAGTCTACGCTTTTGTCTCATCTTCTCTCCCATGGACATTTTCTCATAACACTCATCATTATTACGGATAATGCGACCTTCCGGCGAAAAGGTAATATCAGTCTTTACTGTCTTGATTTCAAGGATCATAATGCCAGAATCTGTAACTATAACTGTATCTAACTCGGTTTCCTCAATCCCATCTGTCA
This sequence comes from Eubacteriales bacterium, assembly GCA_030527765.1. The sequence continues at coordinate 2,454 of JAUNAE010000475.1, read as the reverse complement.
CATACACATTTCTATATATCTTAACGTTAGGACGCTGTACGAACTCTAGCGTGCGTGCAACAATGTTTTCTCCCTTTTTTCCTGACATGCAAATCGCTATTTCTTTACTAACCTTTTTCAGAGCCTGAATCCCTTTTCTAATTTCGGGAGCATTAGAATATCCTTTTTCCCTAGCCAGTTTTTCAAGAGTGAAAATAGCCTCTTCCATTCTCATGCCATCCACATATTCTTCCTTCATAACCATCCGGTTAATCATCTTCTGGAATTGCAGTAGATTCTCCGTGTATTCACAGAACGTCATCTGCTTTGCAGTTAGGATGCCGGTCGACTCCATATTATGAATTATCTTGCTGACTTCTGCTGTATCCATACACTCTCTCCTCTCATTGAATACGTATCTCTTTGATCATCGTTTTTTTTCAGTGCCACCTTAACTCCGATTCTTTTTGCATATCCGTCATTTTTAGAAAGCTTCTCTGCTAATCTGATTAAAGTGATTCTGTTCTTCGTTACCATGGTTATCACCGCCTCTACACTTATTTATCTTATGTATAAAGTTTATCTTTGATCGAAAGGGAAAAACATAATTAGAATGGTGAGAATCCCCGTCCTATTTCCGCTTTATCGGTAAAAAAAAGTGCCTGAGGGATTCTGCCCCTCAAGCGCCACGCAATTATTTCTTATTTTTATTCTTGTATGCATTATACAAATCCATATCAATGATATTATTTGCCAGCATTTGTTCTGACCAAAGCTGTAATGTTTCTACCGTAATTGAGATTTTTTCCAGTTCCTCCTGAATATGAACAAAATCTTTGATTTCCTCTTCATCTATAACTCCATCTGCTGTTATTTCGATCAATCGTTCTTGCTTTCGGTGCATCGAGTTTAGCGATGCAACCATTTCCAGAACTATTTGAGACAAATCTTTTACCTTTATCTCCGGAACATATTCACGTCCAATAGGGCATTCATTTGAGCAATAATAGTTGCATAAATCCGGCTTTTTATATCCCTCAGCCATTGCAACTACTTCATCCGGATGAGCAAAGGATTTTTCACTTTCTATTTTTTCGATTCTCTCCGGCGTAATAGATCCCAGAATTTCACTTGCCTTTTCTCTAGACAAATTCAATGCCTCCCGCCGGAGCTGGTAAATCGTTTTATTTTCCTTTGTTGATACACGTCCCATATAAATTATTCCTCCTCAGATCTCGTTTATAAGCCTTCTCCACGCCAACTTTTGTATTCATAATGCGGAATATTTATTGCCTTACTATCCATTTACCCTTACGCGAAGAGCCCTCTCTTGTAATTAATCCCGCTTCTTTTAATGTCGCAATAGCTCTTTTTATGGTTCTTCCAGTCACCGAAAATAACTGTGCTAACTCTTCCGTTGTTAATTCCGGATTATTCTTCAATGATTCCAGCACATTCATAGTTATCGTTTTATCGGTGACATTATTGGTGACATCGGTGACATTAGTGACATTCTCTCTGTTATTTGTTTTTTCCAAATCATAATCAAATGAATATGAATCATCCAATGGTACACTGATTCGGAACACATCACCTTCTTTAAACTCCGGATCTTTCCCAGAATAAAATCTACTGTACTTAAACAGCTTTCTGGTTCCCGATCCAAGATTATCCGCCAGTCCTATTGTTCGGAAGAACGACGCAATAATCGGATTCTTCGGATTCGGTTCCAGATTATCCGGTGTAATGAATCCGTCTCCGATTGCACGGTTCGCATTTTCCACATACATCTGATCTTTCTCAATGACAAATTTTGCCATATATGAGCTCGTAAATTCCCGGTGCATGAGCGTATTGCTAATGATCTCTCTTGCAATAATATTTCTTAAGCTGACACGGTTCACATCTTCTAGGAAAAACTTATCCGGTAAATGCTTTTTCGCAAAATCCATCAACTGATCATAACTTTCAATGAGATTAGTTTGTATCACTTCCCTGTCATCATAACGATCCACATTCACCTTACGTAAAAGTGCGTCTGTCAGATAAGCCGGGCAGACATCTTTAATCACCTCATCCCTGCCAAGTAACATTACGGCGGCAAGATTAAATCCTTTTTCTCCGGTTACTCGATCCGTACCATATAATCCGGAGCTTACCAGCAGCTCTTTGTCCGAAAGTTCCGCCCACGGATGAGAGCCACCTGCATTATTCGTTGCCATCTGCCGAATCTTAGGTAAAAGATCCAGCCTAAGATCATCCATCGTTACATACGGATAGATTTTCTTCTCTGTGAAGATATTTTGCTTGCGGATGTACAATTGAGCAATCTGTGCGGTTGCCGTTACCTTCACATCTGCATCATCCACACGATCATAAATAACTTTCTTGAAAGTATGGACCTCGGCACTTGGTGGTACTGCATTATACTTATTAAAGTGGACACGATTAATAAATAGATATAACATTAATCTA
>JAUNAE010000474.1:1623-2801 GCA_030527765.1 Eubacteriales bacterium | reverse complement strand
ATATGGTTTGAAGGATTGGCGGTTTTGAGAATTGCCAAATCTTTAGGCATAAATAAAAGGTTAGGTCAGGGCACGGTTTACGGTGCTGCCGATGTCTACTTCTCGGCAATTACACCGTCGGCATCAGGTGGACAGCCAGCAAGCGCATATTTTATGATGCGTGACGGAATGGCTGCATCTACAGTGACCATTATCTTGATTCTCAATCTGATGATGTACAATTTGGCTCTGCTGCTTGTTATGGTGGCAGCAATTCTCATATTTGGGAAAATGCTTTTCCATCTATCCATAGGGGTGAAGATTCTCTTCGGCGTTGGCGTTATCATCCTCATAGGCCTTTGCCTCATATTCTACATGCTTCTGGCCAAAGAGAAGATATTGTTCGGAATCTTCGACTGGCTCCTGCGAATTCTGGAGCGCATCAGAATCGTCAAAAACGGCGACAAGTGGCGCAAAAAGCTGAACCGCTCCATGGGCAACTACAAGGAATGTTCCAAAATCATGTCTCAGGACAAGCGCATGTTAGTGGAATCTCTATTGTGCAACCTCATGCAAAGGCTTTCACAGCTTGGCGTGTCCTTCTGCATATTTATGGCCTTTGGAAAAGGACTTATGACATCCGTCCAATCCATGGCTATGCAGACTTTCGTTGCTGTAGGGTCAAACTGCATACCGATTCCGGGTGCAATGGGCGTTGCAGACTACATCATGCTGGACGGATTTACGGGGCTTGTGGGGGCAGCGGAAGCTCCTCACATGGAATTATTGTGCAGAGGAATTATGTTTTACGGATGTGTCCTGACAGGAGGCGTCCTGACATTGATAGGGTATGTAAGAAGGAGAGAAAAGGAAAATGCTGGGGTTTTATGATTATACGGTATGGTTGACTTACCTGTCACTTTTGTCCGCAGGAGCGGGTATTTTGGCAAGCCTGCAGGGAGGCGGACATCCCTATATGGGCGTATTCTTTCTTCTGGTCAGTGGTCTGTGTGATGCCTTTGACGGCAGGGTGGCCAGAACTAAGAAAAACCGAACGCAAATGGAGAAAAATTTTGGAGTTCAGATCGACTCCCTGGCAGATCTGGTTGCGTTTGGAGTTCTTCCGATCTGCATAGGAAGTGCCATGCTGCGAGTGTATGAGACCATTCCGAATATGACAAAGAAGATTAAACTCCTGA
>JAUNAE010000474.1:0-1613 GCA_030527765.1 Eubacteriales bacterium | reverse complement strand
TATTGCTGCGGTAGCAATCATGCTGTTCTTTGTATTGGCTGCCTTAATTCGGCTGGCTTATTTCAATGTTACGGAAGAAGAGCGTCAGAGAACAGAGGGCGGCTGCAGAAAATATTATGAAGGTCTGCCGGTGACCAGTGCGGCTATTATCTTTCCCCTGATCTTAACGATCCAATATATCCAGCCTTATGATATCACTCCGTTTTACTTTATAGGTCTGTTATTGACGGGAGCAGCATTCATCTCAAAGTTTAAAGTGCCAAAACCGGGACTGAGGGAGATCCTCATCATGATCGGCATCGGTGCAATAGATTTCCTTGTGTTGATTTATTTCATGATGATTCGATAAAATGTCATATCACAAATTTCGAAATGAGGAGGAAACGGGATGTTGAAGTTTCTGTATCAGACCTCGCTGGGACGGATTTTACTAAAACCGCTTGTACATCCGGCTGTATCCAGACTGGCAGGGAGATTTTGCGATTCGAAGTTCTCAAACGCAATGATTCCTTATTTCATTCGAAAGAACGGCATCGATATGGAAGAATATGCTGAGACCGATTATGAGAGCTTTAATCAGTTTTTCTGCAGGAAAATCAAAGCGGAATGCAGACCGGTGGACAGCGCAGAGGATGCATTGGTTGCACCTTGTGACGGACTGTTAAGTATATACCCTATCGAGAAAGGCATGGTGATCCCGGTAAAACAGTCGCGTTTTGGGATCGCGGATCTGCTGAAGGATGAGAGATTGGCCGGGAAATATAACGGCGGCACCTGCCTGGTATTCCGTCTGTGTGTGAATCATTATCATCGTTACATGTATCCGGATAATGGATCAAAGAGTGAAAATATCTTCATACCGGGCGTGCTTCACACAGTTCGACCGATCGCGCTGAGAGGTGTACCGGTCTTTGTGGAAAATTCGCGGGAATATACCATTCTGCATACAAAAAATTTCGGAGATATTGTGCAGATGGAAGTAGGTGCCATGCTGGTGGGCAGGATCAAAAATCATCATGGCAAGTCTCAAATAAAAAAAGGTCAGGAAAAGGGATATTTTGAATATGGCGGATCCACAATTATTCTGCTGATTAAGCAGGGAATCACAGAATTTCCAAATTTTTATTATCAGTTAACAAACCGGGGTGAGGAATTCCCTGTGAAGCAGGGAGAGAGACTGAATGAAAGATAGTTTGCTGGATGCTGCCGGTGGAATCGGTTTTGCCGAGTTGTCGGATCTGATGGCAGTGATTCTGCTTCGGAAAAAGAAAATCATAATAAAAGCACATTGAGACAGAGCCTTTCGGATGTGATGATATCCGGAGGGCTCTATTTTTGAAGGCTGAAGAAGGCCGGATGTCATTTAAGATATGAAATGATATCCTTGAATGAAGCTTGAAATAGTTTTTGGTTTTCTTAAATATAGATTCAATTTTGTCATGTTATAGTATCAACTGCATAAGAAAGAAATCAGGACATTGTGAACCGAAACCGAAATTGAAAATCAGCTCCTTAGGAACGAAAGAGGAAAACAATGGGATATCATACTTTAATTTACCTGTTTTTATTTTTGCCGCTGGCGCTGCTAGTTTATCAGTTGACACCGCAAAAGC
>JAUNAE010000473.1:1466-2805 GCA_030527765.1 Eubacteriales bacterium | reverse complement strand
CTACAAGGAAGAACACAAGGAAAAAAATATTCTGCGTCCATACGAGGCCTATGTGTTGTTGAGAAAATATGACTGGAGGAGACGTTATGAGAACTTATAAAAATACCCACAACCCGATACTTCCGATTGATATTCACGTTCCGGACAGTGAAGCACATGTTTTTTCAGATGGAAATCTGTACCTGTATGGCAGTTACGATAACAGGGAAGATCATTACTGCAGCGAAGAGTACCATGTAGTAAGGACTCCGGATCTGGAAAACTGGGAGATTTCCGAGAAAAGTCTGACAGGGGAGGAAATTCCTTGGTTTCGTGATCCGGATGCACCGAAATATCAGGGAATAGACTGGAGCAACCCAACTCCTTTTATATTAAAAGGAATTGAAGAGATGAAGGCGCAGGGAATTGGCCTGACAGAGGTTCAGGAGCCGGAAGATGCAGAGAAACCTGCCCTTTTGTTTGCACCGGACTGTATCGAAAAGAACGGAAAATATTATCTTTATTTTTGTATGATTGACGACAGCGAAGGTGTTGCAGTTGCGGATCAGCCGATGGGACCGTTCACCAATCCGGTACAGCTTCCCTGTGGCGGAATTGATCCTGCAATTTTTATCGATGATGACGGCCAGGTATATTATTACTGGGGCCAGCTGTTCTCTCATGGAGTGAAATTGAATGATGATATGATGTCTTTTGATGAGGATCAGGTAGTAGACGAGCTTGTAACAGAAGAGGAGCATTTTTTCCATGAAGGATCTTCCATGCGAAAAATCGGAGATACCTATTATTACGTCTATGCGGATATGCAGCGGGGCAAACCGACGTCATTAGGCTATGCGACGTCAAAGTCTCCGCTTGGACCATTTGTGTATGGCGGAATTATCATTGATAACGATGGCTGTGATCCGGAAAGCTGGAACAATCATGGATCGATCGAATGTGTCAATGGGCAGTGGTATGTTTTCTATCACAGATGCAGCAGAAATTCCCGTCAGCACAGACGACTTTGTATTGAGCCGATTACCATTCTGCCGGACGGCTCCATTCCGGAAGTGCCAATGACCTCCCAGGGACCGGGATGCCCGTTTGCACCGGGAGAAGAGATCTTTGGATATCAGGCGTGTGGTGTAACCGGCGGCGCATTCATTGATCTGAATGATGCATATGGTGAGGCACTGAATCTTCATGCCTCAGACAGTACCGCTGTATTTCGTTATGTAAAATCTTCTGAAGATTTCAAAGAACTGGAGGTTTTTGCGGAGGGAAGTGGATTGCTGGAAGTATATCTGAATGATGAGCTTGCAGGAACTGTTCAGGTGAAAGAAGGAACACAGATCTC
>JAUNAE010000473.1:0-1456 GCA_030527765.1 Eubacteriales bacterium | reverse complement strand
TGGTGAAAGAAAGTGAAAAACTTGTTCTTCAGAAAATGATTCTGAAATAAGACTTATAGGACAAAACGTGTTGATGAAAACCGTCTTAAACCCTTATAAATAAAGGGATTAAGGCGGTTTAATCTTTTTTGAAACAACTTTGAGGGTAGACAAAACGTGTTGACGAACCTGTCTTACATTTTTCAGGCGTTTCCGAAGAAGGCAAGGGCGATAGCTCCGGGGCCAACGTGAGTTCCGATGGCGGCACCAAGCTGTGAAATTCGGAGAAGATTCTGATGACCCTCCCAGAGCTGTTTGCTGTCTGCGATGTATTTCTGAAGAAGGGAATCATCCAGGCCTGTGAATCCGATTCCAAGAGGTCTTGAGAAATCGATGCCGTTTGCACTTTCGACTTCTTTCTGAAGGTAATTATTCACGTTTCTGGAACCTCTGGCCTTGCCGATCAGGGCAACCTTTCCGTCATCAACAGAGACTACCGGTTTGATGGAAAGAACTCCGCCTACAAAAGCGGCAGTACTGGAAATACGTCCGCCTTTTTTGAGGTATTCCAGAGAATCAAGAACAGCGATGATGTGCATGTCCTTCTTTTCCTGCTCCAGAATATCCCGAAGTTCTTTGACATCAGAGATGGAGGAAAGCAGTTCAAGAGCACGAAGAACGAGAGTCTGTTCTCCTACAGAGACACTTTTGCTGTCAACGACAAACACTTTTCCCGGGAAGTCTTCAGCTGCAATGGAAGCACTCTGAAAAGTACCGGAGACTTTGCTGGAAATGGTAATGGCAAGAACGGTATCACCCGCATCCACAGCTTCCTGAAAAGCTTTTTGGAACACGATAGGAGATACAAGGCTGGTACTTGGCAGTTCATCACTTTCAATGAGTTTTTCATAAAATTCCTGTGCACTTAAGTTGACACGATCCAGATATTCCTCTTCTCCAAAGCGTACACTCATGGGAAGAATCGTAAGATTTGGATAAGTGTCGGGGATAATGTCAGAGGCAGAATCAGTAATAATTCGAATATGGTTCATGATTCAGGGATTCCTTTCTTACTGAGTTCCCGAAGGTTCGAAACAATGGAGTCCAGAGCAGAATAGAAGGTTTCCCGCTCTCTTGGAGTGAGATCTTTGCCTGCAATTTCTACTGCCACGGCAGCTCGCTGTTTGACATAGTCTGCAATCTCGAGTCCCTCGTCTGTGAGAAGGTAAACACCATTGTAAAGATTCTGGTGAACGCCTTCTTTTCTTACCAGACCTTTCTTTTCCAGCATATTCAGCATACGGGAAACGTCTGCCTTGTCCCGTCCGCTGTATTCGCAGAGCTGTGAGGAAGTTAAACCTTCCGGATTGCTGGAAAGCAGAGAAAAGTACAGGGCATGAGAGGATTTGAGACCATGTTTTTCCATCTCTTCGGTTGTCAGTTTCTTCAAAAATTTATTGATTTCATTCGTAGCAAG
>JAUNAE010000472.1 GCA_030527765.1 Eubacteriales bacterium | reverse complement strand
TTTTTGCTCCTCTATTCATCTCATGATGTAGATAGCTTTTGGAAAATGTGAACAGTCTTGTATGCTCGTCACATTCGTACAGCATTCCGAAATAATCTTCCATCTCCCGACACAAAAATTCCGGAAGTTCAATAACACGATTGCTTTTTTCCGTTTTGGGCGTTGTGATATAATCCTTGCCCTGCAGATGCTGATAGGATTTATTTATCGTGAGTTTTCTATCTTTGATATTGAAATCTCCACGCTCTAATGCCAGCAATTCCCCTTCACGAATCCCTGTCCAATAAAGGATCTCAAATGCATAATAGGAAATTGGTTTTCCTTTCATTGTTTCTGCAAACTTCAAATACTCTTCTTTTGTCCAGAATAACATTTCTTTCCCCTTCATCTTTCCCATTTTCCCTGCCTGTTGCGACGGATTAACAGTCAATCCATAGAATCTGCGTGCATGATTGAAAATAGCGCTAAGCTGATTCTGAACTGTTCTCAGATACGTTTGAGCATAAGGTCTGTCATTTTTGTCCCTTATACTGAGAAGCTTATTCTGCCACTGGATCACATCGGTTGCAGTAATCTCTGCAAGACTCTTATTCTTAAAATACGGGACAATTTTTGTGTCAATAATATGCTTCTTTGTCAAAAATGTATTAAGTTTCAACCTAGGCTTCATATCCGCCATATAGATATCCACAAACTGTGGAAATCCCATATTCACATTCTTTGTTTTCTTCAAAAGAAACTCTCGTTCATATTCAAGCGCTTCTCTTTTTGTAGAAAATCCACGCTTTGTATGTACTTGCGTTTCTCCCTGCCAATTCTTATATCTTATATAAATTTTCCATGTACCTCTTGCTGTATCCTTACTTACTGACACTCACATCATCTCCCTACTGTATATATTCATATGGATTTCCACGCAGATATTTCAAATAATCATCATGCAGATCTGACTGGTTCTTCAGTACTCCTGAAAGACTTTCTGCATATAAAGTGGAAATCAGATAGGATTCCATATTTTTTATTTCCAATCGATTATCTATCAACCTTCCCAAAAGATTTGATATATGCATTGGTTTCAGTTTCATAAATTGGCTTTTTACAACCTGCCAGGGATAAACAGTTCCTTTGATTGTCATAGATTCCCTAGGGAAGCAAACCACATCGCAGATAGTGTCGTATATTTCCCGAATCATTTCATGTTCACTGGTATCATTATCTGCCACTTCATAAAACTGATCCAGTTTGATATTCTCCGCAATCAACGCCCTCAAAGCTTCAACATCATTCATTCCATCATTTCTGTCTTGATGATTGATAGATTGATTATTAGTACCTTTGTTATTATTAAATCTATTATTAATATATTGTGTTTGGTTTTCCGGCGACGGTTTCTCCGTCAGCGGTTTTCCCGTTGTCGAATTATCCGTTCGCCGAAAATCAGACGGCGGTGAAATCGGTGTCTCGTGTATTTCAATCGTATTTCCACCGAATTTTCCGCGTTCCACACGCTCCTGTTCCCTTGAGATATATCCCAGTTTCTCCAGTCTTGCCAAACTGACCCTTATAGAACTTTTCCCATCCGGGATGATCTTGCTCAATCCCGATATTGTAAAATTCCAGTTATCCGGCAAGGACAGCAGCGTAACAACCATACCTCTGTCACGCAGGCTCAGTTTGTTGTTCTTCAGGATGTCCTTATAAACATTCACGTACTGTCCCTGCGTTTTATTCTTAAAAACCGGCATTTACGCATCCTCCCTCCTGCTCTTCACGCATTTTTAACCATGCCATAGCAATTCTCTTCGTAAAACTTACGATTTGCCTTGCCTGACAGGACAATAAGATTCGGGTTGATTGTCAGCATTCTCTCATTAAGCTGTTTGATCATTTTATATCCCTGCGCTCTGCTGACGCCCCAATCTGCACATATCTCCTTAACATCTACATACATTTTTTTCATAAACGTTCCCCCTTTATTTTTACTAACTTCCGTCTTGAAAGCCATTTGCATCTATACATCATCAGAACCTTATTTGGTTCTGTTCTGTATTTGTATTATACAGAACCCGTTCGAGTTCTGTCAAGTCTTTTTAGAACTTTTTTTGGTTCTGTTTTTATGGAAATCCAAAAAGAAATATGTTATGATAAAAAATAAATTCTGTTTAAGAAAGAGGTAATTACATGACGCAGGGAGAACGAATCAAGCATATTCGTCAAAAAAGGAATATGACTCAACAACAGCTTGGAGAGCTGTGCGGCTTTTCTGAAACAACTGCCGGAGTCCGCATACGTCAGTATGAAAGCAATAAAAAATCGCCTAAAGACGACACGCTTCTACTTATCGCCCAGGCGTTAAAGGTAAATTATATTGCTATAAAAAATTATGATCTAGGAAGTGCAGAAGACGTCTTAGAAACCTTATTTTGGCTTGACAGTGCGGGTAACACTATAGAATTATTTCCCTTTGATAGAGGACGGGATTATGAAAATAACTGGAAATATAAAGGTTTCTACAATAGCGAAGAATATATGAGTACCCGAACTCCATACGGTATCGTCATAAACTATGGTCTCGTAAATGAATTTATGGAAGAATGGTTCTTACGAAAACAAGAATTAAAGAATAAGGAAATCACACCTGCTCAGTATGATAATTGGAAATGGAATTGGCCATACTCTTGTGACAGCAGCAAGACTAGCGAGTCCTATGTAGACTGGCATTCTCTCTAAAACAGCAAATCGAAAATATTGCAAGCATTTTGCAAGCACATAAAACGGGAAGCCGCATAAACACTGGCTTCCCGTCCTTTTT
>JAUNAE010000471.1 GCA_030527765.1 Eubacteriales bacterium | reverse complement strand
TTATGGGACCATCCGGTTCCGGAAAGACCACGTTAATGAACATCATCGGATGCCTGGACAAACCTACAGCGGGCTCTTATTTACTGGATGGGCAGGACATCAGTCAATGTTCGGAGAATGACATGTCGGATATTCGACTGCACAAAATAGGATTTGTTTTTCAAAGCTTTCATTTGCTTCCGAAACAAACAGCTGTGCAGAATGTTGAAATGCCTTTGAATTATGCAAAAGTGCCGAAAAAAGAACGAAGAGAAAGGGCTTTGAAAGCACTTGAGCGTGTAGGACTGGCAGATCGAGTTGATTTTCGTCCAAATCAGTTATCCGGCGGACAGATGCAGCGAGTTGCGATAGCAAGAGCCCTCGTTAACAATCCGAAACTTTTGCTTGCAGATGAACCGACAGGTGCATTGGATAGTAAATCTGGAGAGCAGGTAATGGAATTATTTAAAAGCTTAAATGAAGAGGGCGTATCTGTATTGATGATTACTCACGATCCGGAAATTGCGGCACATGCAAATCGTGTTGTTATGATTCGTGACGGAGAACTGAAAGAAAAGGAGTGAGTACATGGGCAAAGTGAAAAAGGTGATTGCCGGTTTAGTGGCAGTTTCACTTGTGACCGGCGCCGGTGTGGAAGGGCTGCGTTATATCCGCAAAGTGAATCAGCCTGAGATTATGGTTGCAAAGGTAAGTGAGTTCACGACAGAGTATTTTACGGATGATTCTGTTTCGTTGGAAGGATATGTAACAAGTGATATATCGCAGAATGTAAATGTAGACAAAGATCTCATTGTAGATAAAGTATATGTAGAACAGGGGACAGAAGTAAAAAAAGGAGATCCGCTGGTTTCCTTTGATATGTCACTTGTTCAAATGGAATTAAATATTGCAAAATTAAAAAAAGAACTTCAGGAAAAACAGCTGAAGACGGCGGAAAGTCGTTATGCTTCGGTCAGCAACGGGGCGACTCCAAAAGATTCAGATATCACAGGAGAAACATCCGGAAGCAGTGGATCGGATGCCGCACCGAGTGATGACATGGACAACACTATTGATGGAGATATGAGTACTGCCACGGATATGGCAATGAACGATAGCGGAAATAGTTTTTGGAGTACTATGACAGTCGGAAATGCCAATGGTCTTGAATTACATACGGCGTTTGCGGGATTCTCAATCCTTGCAGCAGCTGCCGAGGATAATGGATTCAATGACAGCGACAGCTCAGAAGAATTTTTTTCAGATGAAATTTCTTCAGATGATTCGGATGAAATCATAAATGAAACGCTGGATGCTGATGATAGTGATGACTGGACTGGGGATGAGTTTGAAGAGTTTGAGGACGACCCAGTCGATGCCCCTGAAGTATCTGCCTCAGGAAATGCTGAGGATAATGGTGATTTTGGCGATGAAGACGATATGGGTGGAGAAAGCTATACATCCAAGGTCTATAGTATATTAACAGATGAGAGTGTTCCGATTCGTGGATCCGGTACAAAGAAGGATCCGTATGTATTTTTCTGCAGCGTTTCCGGTGGAAAAGTAATGGCATCCAGAGGATTCTTAAACAAAATGGCCGGATATACATCGGATGGCTTAAGTAAGTCTGGAAAAGGTCCTTACTACTATCAATTAGAATTTTATACAAATGATATTACGCCTGATCCGTCAGCAGATTTTGAAACACGTCTTCAGAAAATGATCGGTATTTATCAGATCAATGGTGCAGATGGATATCCTTTGTATGCTGCAAATGAGTTCGAAACCACTTCAGACGATTTGGGAATAGATGACCCTGCCAATGATTCCGGTCAGGATACAGGAACGGAAATTGACAAAAAGAGTTACCAGAAACCTCCGTTTTTAGAAGGGGATGGAGACTATTATCCATTTACGCTTTCAGCGGCAATGGATAATCTGGTAGAACTGCTTCAGGGAAATCAGGACGCAGGCCTGGATGATCCGCTTGGCGGTGGTGATTTGCCGGGGGATGATTCGGAGGAATCTACTGTTAAACGTGAAGAAGCATTGAAATATCTTGATGCCAGAATTAAATCGCTTAAACTGGATATTCGTCAAAGTGAAATTGATGTTGCAAAACTTGAGAAAAAAGTAAACAAACAAACCATTTACAGTAAATTGGACGGTGTTGTTACCTCGGTTGGAGATCCTGTAACAGGTACAAATGAGACAGGGGATGCTTTTATCAAGGTGAAAAATAAATCCGGATATTACGTTCTTGGAAAAGTCAGCGAGCTTTTGAGAGACGAACTGGAAGAAGATACAATGTTGAAATGTACCAGCTACGATGTTGGAGATTTCAATGCAACGGTAATGGAAGTTTCCAATTTCCCGGTCAGTTCCAATGACAGTATGGGAATCAGTTCCGGCAATCCAAATGTATCTTATTACACATTTACCGCATCGATTGATGAACAGCCGGAAAATCTCACGGATTCTGACTGGCTTACGATTACACCTCAGTCAGAAGTGAAAAATGGCAATATTGTATTGCCAAAAGCCTTTGTGCGTACAAAAAACGGAGTTAGTTACGTATTCAAAGATGACAACGGAATTTTGAGAAAAACACCAGTTAAGGTAGATGCGATCGTAGATTATGGATATGATGTTATGATTTCCGGAGGAATTTCAAAAAATGACAGAATTGCATTTCCTTATGGAAAAAATGTACAGGATGGTGCAAAAACGATTGAGGCGACTGCAGATCAGATCTATAATTCATAATTCCATTTCAGGATAATACTATTTGCATTGCCTGGTGAATGATCTATCATTCAATATATCATTAAATA
>JAUNAE010000470.1 GCA_030527765.1 Eubacteriales bacterium | reverse complement strand
GTAAATGGTAAATAGTGAGTGTCCCCACAAATCAAAGCCGCTTTCGCGGCTCAGATTTTGGGTTTCCGAATCTCTTCCGGTAATTCCGGGGACCACGGTACCAGGTTTTCTAAAAATGTACGGTCGGTATCTTCCGTATGCTTTGGCAACTCCTCCAGCAAATATTTAAAGTATTCGTATGGTTTTAGGTGATTCGCTTTTGCTGTTTCCGCAATACTGTATAGAATTGCGGAACTCTTGGCTCCATTGATTGTATCGATTACCTTCCAATTGTTGCGGCCAATCGTAAATCCACGGATCGCTCGTTCCGACGCGTTATTGTCCATCGGTACATCACCATTTGTCAGGAAAACACGAAGATATTTTTCTTGATTCAGAGCATAATTCAGTGCATCTTGGATCTTGTCTGTTTTACTGAAATTTTGCCGATTTTGTTTCAGGTACGCAAAGAAAGCATCGACCATTGGCTGGATGATGCACTGACGTTCCTTTCGACGTTCCTCGGAAGAAAGCTCTTTTAGCTTACCTTCTTCCCGATAAATAGCCTGGATTTGCTTCATGAGAAGATAGCATGCGGTTTCTTTTTGCACTTTTGGATCATAAGTATTTAGTGCATCCTCCCAGCGTCTTCTCATGTGAACCCAACATCCAGCTATGATCAGATCCTCTTTCTCCTTTTCCAGAGTATGATATACCTGATACCCATCCGTAACGCAAACTCCGGTATAATCCTTCAGGAATTCTCGTGGATGGGAAGTATTTCTTGTTTTTTGGTAATCATAGAGGATGATCTGCTGTTCGGGATATAGATAGCCGGATCGGTAAACCCACATATAGCTTTTGGCACCGGCTTTGCGTCCATCTTTGTTTACCAGTACCGGAGTTTCATCTGCCTGGATTACTGGAAACTCATAGAGCTTCTGATGCAGATGATCGTAAAGAATCGCAAAGTATTCCTCTGCCAGGCGGATCATCCAATTCGCCATATTTTGTCTTGGAATGATCAGTCCTTTTCGAGCAAACTCTTCGGAGATCCGGTTGAGCGGCAAAGCATTGATATACTTACCGTTCATAATCGCAGCTCCAATGCTGGCAGAAACCAGGCTGCCACGGAGAAGACTCTTTGGATGTGGTGCTTTCACCATATGGGAATCCTTTTTACTGGAATACACGCCGATATGATGTTCTTCCACGATGACTTCGGCTGGAACAAAACGATAATGCTGAATGACCGCATCCGGCAACTGATTCCAGCCGTTTTCACCAAACTCTCTGGTTAAATCTTCTTCTGTAAGATAATGAGGAATAACCTCGACGGGTAATCCGGAAATATCTTCCTGTTTTTTGCCGGTTCGCTTCTTCGCACGTTTTGGTTTCGCTTCCAGTGTTTCCGGCTCTGGAAAAGACGGATCTGCCAGTGCTTCCGCTTCATTGAACAGAGCAACGCTTCCATCTTCCTCAAAACGGAAGGATAACTGTGCGGTATCATCCAGCTTTTCGGTGCTGCGACCAAAACGATGACGATTCATGGAGACTAGTTGATCGGACAGCTTTTTCATCTCTGCACTCATAGAGTGCATTTCCTCTGTGAGCTGAGCTAACTGCTCCTGTTGATTCAGAAACATCTCCACCAGGAACTCTGGATCCAACTTATTCAATTGTTCTCTGGTATACTTGCTCGCCATGGATCATGCCCTCTCTTTCCTGGGTCTATTATGCCAGAAAACAAGCAGTTATGCCAGCTTTGTACTGTTACGTCTTCGTCATTATGACTGTGGATAACAGTGCTGAAGATCGGATGATTATCCGTTCCTCAGCATTGCTATCCACGATTCGCAGACCTCCTGGAAGATCAGAACAGGTCTGAGAACCCTGGTATTGTGGATAACAATCTTTTTTCGTATTGCAGAATTCTTGGTAGGGAGAAACGCATCGAATTTTCTTTAAAAAAGTTCTACGTTTTGCCCAAACTCAGATCAACCTTGCCGGATTATGAATCGGATGAATCGGATCTCTTGCGATGACCTCAAATCCCTGCATAAGCATTTGATACTGTTCCTTATTGATTTCCAGAGCCTCTTCCTGTGTTCTTGGCCAACGAAAGGAACCGGTATCTAAGCGTTTATACAAGAGTAAGAATCCGTCGCCCTCCCATAAGAGCCCTTTAATTCTCGTGGATCTGCGACCACAGAACAGGAATAGTGTTCCCTTGTCATATGGATCCAGTTTGTACTGAAATCGTATGATTCCTGCCAATCCATCCATGCCTCTTCGGAGATCAGTGTAGCCAGGGGCAAGATAAACCTTTCGAAATCCATTGCCATCATTCAACATAATGCAGAGCTCCTAACAGGTTTTTCAGAAATTTGGCAGATGCATGATCCGAAATCTGCAGGGTTGCTCCATTGAGCATCAATGTTGCAGCGATGACATCCTGGTTGGTATCATCCTCTATTTTTGTAGAATCTGAAGTAACGCTGAGTTCTACAAAAGTGGTTGGATCTTCCTTGGTGTTTTGCAGAAATGCCTCTCTAACTCTTCGAAGTCGATAGTAGTAATTGGCCTTGCTGATCCCATTAAAGGAGCACCAGGTTTTTAGATCCATATCGGCTGGACGATTTTTGCAGTCCTGAATTTGGCGGGCCCATTCATTCAGGCGAACATTGGCAGCTACTAAGCTTGTTTCTGATTTCATGTGGATACCTCCTGTACATAGGTCTCAAAAGTTTAGTAAACTTTTAAGACTCAACTTTTAATACAGGTATTATCCCATGAATAAAGATAGAGAAACAGACACTCAGTATTTAACATTTAC
>JAUNAE010000469.1 GCA_030527765.1 Eubacteriales bacterium | reverse complement strand
TACAAAGTTTCATTTATGGTGGTGCCAAGTGTGCAGGCATGGGAGTTTAATATCAAGATATAAATAACCCGCTTTATGTATTCGACTAATTATCTTAGCGACACTTACCGTAAGTCGAATTGCTTCACGCAGTGACTTCACCTGATAATGAGCAAGATCCTGTCCCTCCATATAAGAATAAATGATATAGACAGTCCCGTTAGCTTCATGAATATTCTCTGCATTGGAAAAATAATTAGATATATGTTCTTCCCGAGTTAAATCATGACTCACCATATAACTCTGTATCATACGTTCCTTCATTTTCAGAAAATATTGATACTCTCTTTCCGGAACCTCCATAGAAAGATCTCTATTTCGCTTCAGGCTGATCTTTGCAGGATTATATTCTTTCATTTTCACGTACTTTTTCAGACCTAAGCTGTCCGTATAATACGCACGGTAAAGAACACACAGGCTGCCGATACCAATTACATCTTCAACAACATACTTTGCGCCGGAATCAAATCTAAGCTCAGTATTCGGTTGTAATATATTTCTTTGTTCCATACACACCTTCTCCTGTCTGATGCTTTTCTTTGATTCTAGCGAATCGGTCTTTTTATCCGGATTTGCAAAACCGGGTTATGTATCCAGCTCTTTTATGCTGATCAATTGTTTCATATAACCGCGAAAATTATCTAACGGACTCAATATATCTTCATCGACTTTCGCAGAAGACGCAAATAAAAAGATCCAGTCATAAGGATTCCCCTCATAAAGGACCTGCAGTCCTACATCAGATAACTCATCATTGATGTATGCGGCAAAACGCTGTTCATTATCTCCGATGTCTTCGTAAGGAAACTCCTCTCCATCCTCAGCATTCTCCAGTGCGATCTCTATCCAGAATTTGTAAAAGAGCAGTAATATCAGAATCTTTCTGATCCGCTCGTAAGATACATGCTCTCCATGCAATACTTTTTCTATACCGTCCCGGTCCGGAAATACGCTTTCCGCGATCGGATGAATCGCATCATTCCCCGTCAGAAACGGCTTCAAAGATCGATCCTTTCCCCACCTGGATGTATACGTATCTGATAACCCTAAAATCTGCAGTAGTATTCCGAATGTCGACGTCGCATCGACGCGTCTTTCCTTCTTTCCCTGCCCGGAAGATCGTGCGATCTCCTTGATTTCATCTTCCGAGAGATAGTCATCTCTCCGATAGAGCAGTTCCCTCTCCTGTTTACACAGACCGTCCTCTCCCGAAAGCTCGTCCCACAACTCCTGAATTCGAATCGTGCCTGATGCATTGTTGTATCCAAATTGGAAAATATGATCTTTGATGTAGTCTAACAGTTCTTTTTCTGTCGTAAACGATTCTACTTCATCCCGAATCCTCTGCGTATAGATCACATCTTCAACATCATTTATTCGTATATTTTCTGCCTTTGGCAGCCGCGCAATAATTCCTCTTGCTTCCGGATAGCCGATTCCGTTTTTAAGTGCAAAATAGTATACAAGTTCGTTTAAATCATGACAATCAAAATCCCGTTCCAGACAAACTCTGCGAAAGAAGTCCTTCGCCTCCTCCAGGGACAGATCAAACGCAAAACATAATTGTATCTGTAAAACACGTCTGGTCCCATCCGGTCTTGTATGCCTTCGATACCAGTCTCTTACATTTCTCGGCTTCGGTATTCCGGCATCCTTGAATTTTGCTTCTATAAAGTCTGCTTTGTCTTCTATGTCTGTAATATCGCCGGCATAGCCTCGTTCAAGCAAAAAAGCGTCAAGAGACGCATCAAAGGGGCGGAAACTCCTGGTAATTTCTATTAAATTTTCAACATAGTCCCTCGACTCCGGTTCTATAGCTTTTCTCTTTGAGGCGATATACTGCGTATAATTTTGCATAGTTGTGACGTCCGTTCTTTATCGTTCTATCTATGGAAGTTGGCTACATTATAGCAGGAAACGGATCGTCATTCGATCAGACTTTACAAGTTATTGCCTGATCAAATTGATCTAATACATGCAGTAGGTCCTCCGGTAATCTCTTCCTGCATTCATCCTTCAAATCTTTCGATACGCCATAAAAAGCTTCTCCCACTGCCCCCGCAATGCAGGTCAATGTATCACAATCGCCGCCAAGAGAAACAGCTGTACGGATCACATCCACAAAGTCCTGTCCCTCCAAAAATGCCGTGATTGCCTCCGGAACAGTCTCCTGGCAGCTTTCTACATGATGATAGGTCGGTCTGATTTCATCACAGGTTCTGGATAAATCGTATCCGATCTCGTTCACAATATAATCTTTGATTTCCTGCTTGGATGCACCGTTTCTAGCCATGAAAACAGCACCGGCAGCTGCTTCCGCACCCTTGATTCCTTCCGGATGATTATGTGTCACCTCGGCTGTGAGTCTTGCATATCTCCTTGTCTCATCCAACGTGTCATAAAGCCACCCAACCGAAGAAACACGCATCGCAGATCCGTTGCCGAAACTGCCATAAGGCTTTGGATTTTCTTTTCCGAATAACCAGTGATAAAAACGCCCGCCGTAGCCTGCGTTCGGATATTTCTTTCCCCATTTCCTCATCGATTCTCTTACTGCATTGCAAACATCGTCGTCACCGGCATTCTCATCCAGTCCCAACAGTGCTTCTGCCACAGCCAGTGTCATTACAGAATCATCCGTAAATTCCGAACCTCTTGAAAACAACGGAAAATCCTTTGTTTTATTTCCTCTGTCAAATTCATAAGGCGCACCAATCATATCTCCTAAAATTGCTCCGTACATATCGCATCCTCCTTTGTTTCTTAGTACTTCTTGTT
>JAUNAE010000468.1 GCA_030527765.1 Eubacteriales bacterium | reverse complement strand
AATCATGCTCATATCGTTAGAGGAAATGCCGGATTTTCAAACGCACTATTGTATGCAATGCTACATACAATGAATATGTCCTCTATAGTAACAGGAGCTGCACAACCAAAGATCAATCAAGCTAATTTGAAAAATTTCAAGTCATCCATTCCTGATATTGAAGATGCAAGGCAACTTTCTGATATACTCGATCCTTTATTTGAGCAGATAATTGCAAATGATCGTGAAAATTCTTGTCTTGCTGATATGAGAGATACATTACTTCCCAAGCTAATGTCCAGAGAAATTGATGTTTCTAATATCTACCTTTAAGCAGCTAAATTCTTGTTTATGCGTTCATTTATTGCAATTTTATCGTCTAATCTTGTTAGAATATCTGCAATTTTTCTTTGCTCATCTATAGGCGGAACCGCAATTTCAAGGTTTTGCAGAACATCTGCCTGCACTCTTTGTCTTCCTGAAGAACCTACCATTGATTTAATAGCCGGTTCTCTGACAATGGAGCTTGTCACAAGGTAGTATAAAAAATCCCCATTGCAAACATCCTTTATAGCTCTGAATACTATATATTCTGTTGAACCGAAGCCAATTTCCTCATCCTCCAAAATGGAAACCCTCGCTGTTTTTCCATTTTCAAGGCAAGGTGTAATTCGAGCCATGATTGTGTCACCATTCCGAAACTTTGTTCCTCCCGCGAAAGCTTCCAAACTGTATTCATTAATATCTCTGCAGAATGGACGCAACTGATCCATCGAAATTTTCTTTGCCACTTGCCCTTTTTTTATGCTTTCCCTCGGATTGAAGTATGCGATATCTGAGAGTTTCTTTATTTCCCAATCAGATCTCATAACCTATCGCCCCCAGCTTTCTTCGTATTTCATCTTCCAGCTCATGAGACTTCTGGAACATTTCAGAAAGTTCAGATGTCAGTCTATCCATTTTTTCTTCAAACGGTTCCCCATCGTCTTCCTGATCTTCGATCCCTACATATCGTCCCGGAGTCAAAATATAGTCTTGCTTCGCTATCTCCTCAGTTTCAACAACAGCACAAAATCCTTTGACATCTTTCAAAGTCCCATCGACGAAATTGGTATAAGTATCTGCAATTTTCTTGATATCATCATCGGTCAATTCTCGAAGCTTACGGCTGACCATTGTTCCCATCTTGCGCGCATCTATGAATAATGTTTTTCCATTCTGCTTCTTCTGTTTGTTGATAAACCAGAGGGATACCGGAATCTGTGTTGTGTAGAAAAGCTGTGTCGGCATAGCAATAATGCATTCCACTAGATCTGCATTCACGATATTCTTTCTGATTTCTCCTTCACCGCCTGACTGAGATGAGAGGGATCCGTTCGCCAGTACCATACCAATTCTTCCTGCCGGAGCAAGGTGATAGATCATATGCTGTAACCAGGCAAAGTTAGCATTTCCTGCTGGCGGCATACCGTACTGCCAGCGAACGTCTTCTTTTAATTTATCAGCGCCCCAATCAGAAAGGTTAAATGGCGGATTGGCCATAATATAATCTGCCCGGAGTGTAGGATGACGATCATCCAGGAACGTATCCGCAGAATAGCTTCCAAGATCTGGTTCGATTCCTCGAATAGCAAGGTTCATCTGTGCCATCTTCCAGGTGGTAGGATTAGAATCCTGTCCATAGATGGATATATTGCTGATGTTGCCGCTGTGGTTTTCTACAAACCGAGCAGACTGTACGAACATACCCCCTGAACCGCAGCAGGGATCATATACACGGCCTTTGAACGGCTTTAATACCTCTACGAGAGTACGTACAACACAGGATGGTGTGAAGAATTCTCCGCCTCTTTTACCTTCCTGCTCCGCAAACATAGAGAGACAATACTCATACGTACGTCCAAGAATATCTTTTTCGCTGCCATGTTCGATCATCTGAATGTTGGTAAACAGATCTACCACATCGCCCAACCTTCTTTTGTCCAGTTCAGGACGTGCGAAGTTCTTCGGAAGAATATCCTTCAATCTCTTGTTCTCTTTTTCAATGGCACGCATTGCATCATCAATGACAGTTCCGATTTCCGGAGTATGTGCTTTTGCAGCGATTTCGCTCCATCTTGCTCCTGCCGGAACAAAGAAAATTCCCTCAGATGTATACTCATCGATGTCTTCTTCGAAGCCGTCTCCTTCTTCCAGTAATTCCTGATATTTATCGTTGAACCGATCTGATATGTACTTAAGGAAAATCAGTCCCAATACAACGTTTTTATATTCTGATGCGTCCATATTGCCACGAAGGACACAGGCCGCATCCCATATCTGTTTTTCAAAGCCAATATTGGCTGTATTTTTATCCGCCATCGTGATTACCCCTTTGTATGTTATTTGACTGTAGTGTCTTCTGATTTATTCATCTTTCGTGCCTTTCTCGGATCAATTGGCTTTTCCGCATCAGCTGGAACAAGCCACATCGTTGATTTTTGAATTGCTCCCGGGATCCGGCCTTCTTTGCAATATACTGAAACACGTCTCCGTGAAAGTCCCCATTTTTCCGCAATTTCTGCTGTTGATAAGTATTCCATCTATTACCTCCAATATCAGCAAAACTGTACACTGCATCTAATTTACATTATAATCCCGATGAGGAACACTTTCAAGGTATTATCTTGTCATCATTTCTATAGTCTCAACAAGCAAATATCACATCTCTAGTCTCCACCCTACCCTCAACCAGGCTATAGCGCTGTTGTCAGAACACGGAAAAAGGGATATCCGAAGCTGGCCAAATATGTTTTTTGCAAGACCTTTTTGGCGAAAGTTGCAAAGTATTTTTGGAGAATATT
>JAUNAE010000467.1 GCA_030527765.1 Eubacteriales bacterium | reverse complement strand
ATACACCATTGTGCCAATAGTTGACTCAACTTTTGGCACTTGTTGAGTAGGAGGTTTTCTATGTCATCCAAAACTAGTCTTGTTGCTTCCAATGTTCGCCTCCAGGAATGGGCTCTTATGGTTCAGGCCTGTCAACATCGCCCAGCCGAAATGGACATTCAGACCTGGTGTAGCGAGCAGGGTATCTCAAAGCATGCTTATTATTATCGACTTCGGAAAGTGCGAGAAGCTATGCTTGATGTAATAGATGCTGCAGATAATGCAGCTCCGGGCTTCGTTGAACTGAAACAGCCCTGTGTACCATCTCCATCAGCATCTATGTCAGATAAGGTGGTTCCTGAAATCTGCGCGTCTGTTCGCTTTGGTGAGCATGATCTTCTCATCACAAATGCGGCTTCAACACAGTTTCTTCGAAATCTGAAGGAGGCAATGGCTTCATGCTGAACGATGGAACCGGTTTTAAGAAGGTATACCTTGCACCAGGCTACACAGATCTTCGGCGTGGAATGGATGGACTGGCTAACATCGTTCGTTTTCATTACAATCTCGATCCTTATGATAAAGGAACGCTTTTTCTGTTTTGCGGGCGAAGATCCACGAGAATAAAGGGACTACTCTGGGAGGGTGATGGCTTCCTGCTTCTTTATAAACGCCTGGACAACGGATCTTTTCGCTGGCCTCGTAGTGACAAAGAAGCACTGGAGATATCCGATGAACAATACAGTATGCTTATGCAGGGATTTGAAGTCATACCCCGCAAGCCGATTGTTCAGGTGGATGATCCGCCATGTCTGATCTGACGTTAGTCAAAACAGAGAAAATTTTCCTGGCATTCTTAGTGGCCCTCACTTCTGTTCGGAATGCTCCTGAGAGTTGTCCACAGTTCAGCTTCACAAAATCAGCTCAGTAAAGTCGATGGATCATCTGCTGTTGAGAACTCTACGCTGGATTGCTCAAAAAGGCATCTTTAACTGCAATTATCGTTGAGTTATCCACCGTCACAATGACGAAGCTGCTTTAGACCGTAACTGGCATAACACTTCTGTTTCTGGCATAATTGTTTCCAGAAAGAGAGGACTAAGTGATGGCAGGAAATTTTACCAGAGAACAACTGAATAAAGTAGATCATGATTTTCTGGTGGAACTTCTTCTGAGTCAGCAGGCACAGCTCTCCAGTCAGACTGAAACGATTAATGCTATGGCTGCTGAACTTAAACGCCTTTCGGATCAGATCACCCTGGCAAACAAAAGTCGCTTTGGTCGTTCTTCTGAGAAGCTGATGGATCCCAATCAGTACACCTTTAAGTTCCTTGAGGATGGCACAGTTATCTTTTTTAATGAGGCAGAGGCAGTCGCTGAGCTTGAACAGGCAGCAGAGCCGGAGACTTTAGATCCGGCAGAAAAGGCGCCGAAGAAAAAGGCAAAGAAAGTCGGCAATAAACAGGAAGTCATCAGTACGCTTCCCAGAGTTTCGGTTGACCACTACCTGTCCGATGCAGAACTGGAGACCCATTTCGGCAAAGACGGTTGGAAAAGGCTTCCGGATCAGGTGATGCTGAACTATGTTTTTATACCGGCAGAGATAAAAGTAGAGGAACATCACATCGGAGTATACGCTGCTAAACACGACGATACAAAGATCATTAAGGCTCCGCACCCGAAGCAGCTTCTTCGCGGCAGTCTGGTGTCTGCAAGCATTGCCGCATCCATTATCAATGCCAAGTATGTCAATGCCGTGCCCCTTTATCGTCAGGAACAGGAATTCGAGCGTTATGGACTTACTATACCCAGGCAAAACATGGCTAACTGGATGATCCGTCTGGGAGAAAGCTACTTCGGGATCCTCTATGATTACCTTCATGAAAAACTTTATAACTACCCGGTGATCCAGGCGGATGAGACTCCCGTTCTCGTAAACAAAGATGGTCGTGAGGCCGGATCCAAGAGTTACATGTGGGTATATCGATCAGGATATCTGTACCGGGATAAACAGATCGTTCTGTATGAATACCAGAAAACGCGGAACGCTTCGCACCCAAGAGAATTCTTAAAGAATTACGCTGGTGTCTGCGTTACCGATGGCTATCAGGTCTATCATACCCTTGAAAAGGAGAAAGAAGATCTGACGATAGCCGGCTGCTGGGTTCACATGAGACGCAGATGGGAAGAGGTTCTGGAGACAATCCCCAAAAAGGATCAGAAAAAATCCACAACCTATCTGATCATGAAGCATATCCAGGCGATTTATCGTGAGGAAGGAAAGCTGAAAGATCTTTCGTCTTCTGAGAGACTGCAGCAAAGACAGCGCATCATCATGCCCATGGTAGATGCTTTCTTTGCGTACCTTAAACAGAACAAAGATAAATTTGTGAAAACTGAAAAGGTGCAGGAAGCACTGAATTATGCATTAAACCAGGAAAAACATCTGCGGGTATTCCTGAGCAATGGTGATGTTCCTATCGACAACAACGCATCCGAACGGGCCATTCGGGGATTTTGCATCGGCAAAAAGAACTGGCATATGATCGACACCGTTCTTGGAGCAAAGAGTTCTGCTATCATTTACAGCATTGCTGAAACGGCCAAGGCGAATAATCTGAAGCCGTATGACTACTTCAAATATCTTCTGGAGGTACTTCCTGAGCACCTGGATGACAAAGACCGCTCCTTCCTGGAGAAGTTGCTGCCCTGGTCACCGGATCTGCCTAGTAATATCAGAAAACCCGTAAAGTGAGCCGCTAATAGTGGCTCAAAATTTTTCAAGGTACCTACGGTTTACCGTTTACGATTCGCTGTGCACAATAGTAGAGGAGAAGATTTGACATATGAGTGATCACCAAA
>JAUNAE010000051.1 GCA_030527765.1 Eubacteriales bacterium | reverse complement strand
GTCAGGCTGCGCTGAACTGCGACCGAGGTGGGCTCGATGCCCGGAATAATCAATCTCGCTCTCTCACGAGGAAATCGGTGATGTCATTGGTGTAACAAGGCCAAATGTCTCCCGCGCGCTCAGCACTTTAAAAAGCGAGGGAATTATCACCAGCTCACGGAATTCACTTCGTGTGACCGATCCCGAAAGGCTTCTGGATTTTTGTTCACCGATGGCTGATTACTTCGAAGACACTCATAAATTTGCTTACAAGTAAGCCGGTAAATCACAAAAATCGTTATAGTGTTCCGGTGCAGCATGGAGCTGTCGATTAACGGCGATTTTTATGCTGTACTTTCAATGCTTTTTCCACGAAAAAAGGAGATGGTTCTCGTAACCATCTCCCTTTTTTACTGTCTTTTCCTGACAGCCTCATCAATAATCTTTTTTGTTAGTTTGAGCATTTTCCTGATTTTAGAGATTATTCATTGTTCTTTGCTCTCTCGACGCCGCAGGATTCAAAACTGGAAAGAGCCCAGTCTCTTCCTCTTCTGGGACCGGTAACTTCATGAGACATCAGTAAGATTACAAGGAATCCCAGTGCCAGGCATCCAAGCATAAAATATAAACTGATATTATACCCGGTAGCTGACTTCCAACCTCCGCCGATACTGATGAAAATACCGAGCAGGTACGGTGCCATTCCACCGATCACCTGAGAGAGATTGCAGATACCAATTGCGGTAGCAAGCTCGTTTTTCTTTACGGACATTCCCGCGAAGTTGAACAGAACCGGAAAGCTTGCATTCGTGCAAAAGCCCATCAGCAGCTGAATACCTATGCAGATCGCCATGCTGTTTTTGATGGCAGGAAGGAAACAAAAGCATACGAACAACCAGCCGGAGCAAATCAGAATCGTGCGCTTGCATCCGATTCGATCTGAGAATGTTCCCCAAAAAATCTGTCCGAGTCCCGCAGTGATCGCAAAAATTGTAGAGAAGATTGCAGCGCTTGAGTTTGTCATTTCACCGATATAGGTCAAATATGGTGTCATCCAGTAGTTTAATCCGAAATATGCACCGATAATACACATGTAGCACAGGAAGCAGGCGAGAACATTACGGTTTTTCATGATTGCGAAGAAGGAACGTTTTTCACCTGCCCCTTCCGTTTCCTCTGCAGCACTTTCAATCAGCTTCGGATTTTCGATTTCCTCAACTGTAATACTCGGAGTAAGACCATTTTCTACCATGCGCCGGTTTGTCTCTTCCATGCGTTTCTTGTTTGCATAAAGCAGATAAATCACCCAGAACGGAATCGCAAGCATTGGAATAATAATAAACGGCAGTCTCCAGTTATTGCCGGACCGATCCAGAATTGCAGCGATCAGTACAGCGATAATCGCAGTCCCCCAAGGATATGCCGTGTGGCGCACGCTCAAAATGAAGCCGCGTGCCTCCATCGGCCACCACTCGGAAATCGCTGAGCCGTCTACACCTTCACCACCTCCGGCAAACCCGAAGCGAAGAAACTGGAGAATGAAGATCATCCCAAGCGAGGAAGCAACCATCGGTACACCTGTGAGCATCGTCAAGACAAGATAACCGACTGCAATAATTATCTGTGCGCTTCTACGCTTATATCCCTGTCCTCTTCCGTCTGCCCAACGTCCAAGGATCACCGCCATAATTCCGGCTCCAACCGTACCAACTGTGCTGATTAATCCGGATGTCGTTGAAGACATCCCGAAATAATCAACCATGGAGGGCATTACTTTATTCATAATCTCTCTGCATGAGCAATTTATTGCAAATGCAAGCCAAACAATCACCAACATTATCCATGACTGTCCCGGCACACGTGCAAGAACACTTTTGTTTTTTTTCTTATCTTCCATTTTTTCCCCCAATATTAATCTCTTTACTCCAGTACCCATGCACTCTCAAAACCTGAATGAACTGCACTATATACACGTCCCGGTTTTACGGAATCTCCGATATTGATCACGCGCTCGAACTGATCACTGATCTGATCATATAATGCACGGTTCGGTCTTCCTCCGAGAGACAAAATCATCACATCCGCTTCCAAAGTGATCTGTTCGCTATTGATCATGTTCTCGACAGACACGCCCTCTGCCCCGATGCCGAGAAGTCTGTGTTGAAGGAGAATTTTCGCATTTGATTTTTTCAGATTATTTAATACTGTAAACAGATTGTCCGTATGCACTTCCGGTGCGAGCTTATCGCGCATCTCAACCAGAGTCACTTCGTTGCCTGCCATTGCGAATTTCTCAGCAACTTCACATCCTGTCATTCCGCCGCCGATTACAGTGACCTTTTTGTTCTCCCATGACATATTTTTACGAAGAACCTCTTCCACTGTGTATACATTTTCATTGTCAAGCCATGACTGCACCGGAACAAAAGGTGTTACTCCCGCTCCGACAAATACTGCGTAAGGTTCATAGGACGCAATAAGTTCCGGCGTAGCCTCTGTGTTGAGCAGAACCTTAATACCAAGCTTATTCGCAGTCACCTTGTAGTAATCCGCAAGCCAGTGCATAGGATCCTTGTCTACTGTTCTGCTTCCAAGTTCAACTGCTCCGCCGATGAAGTCATTTTTCTCAAGAACAACAACTTCTGCTCCTCGCTGTCGCATAACTATTGCAGCTTCCATTCCGGACGGTCCGGCTCCCACAACAACGATCTGTCTGCCCTTCATGTCAACTTTCGGCTCTTTGAATTCATCCTCTCTTGCCATTCTTGCATTTACTGCACATTCGCTGCGGCGATAGAAACCAGTCTCATCCAGGCAGTGCAGACATCCGATACAGGGTTTAATTTCATTCGAGCGATCTTCAAGTGCCTTCTTAGCCCAGTTTTCATCTGCCATGTTTCCTCTTGCGATAGCTGCATAATCCATGATTCCCTCTGCAAGAAATTTTTCTGCATCTTCAGGGCGCTTAATTACGTTTGTTGCGATAACAGGGATAGACACTGCATCTTTGATGGCCTTGATAATATAGGATTTCCATCCCGCTTTAAAAGTAATCGGTTCAATAATATAGTAACGATTTTCCTGATTTGCATTGTTAACATTGATGCAGTCAACACCCAGTTTTTCCAATTCCTGCGCAATGCGAACACCTTCTTCCAGACCGTAGCCCTGATCTCCGAGGAATTCATCTGCAGTAATACGTACGCTCAACAGGAAGTTTTTGCCACACTGCTCACGAATCTCTTCTACAACTTCTTTCAGGAAACGGAAACGATTCTCAAAGCTTCCGCCGTATTCATCTGTTCGTTTATTGGAATAAGGACTCAGGAATTCGTTGATCAGATAACCGCCTGCTGCCAGAAGTTCAACGCCGTCGTAGGATGAGTTCTGAAGAAGTTTTGCTGCACATCCCCATTTTTTTACAGATCTTTTTATTTCCTCGAGAGTCATCTCCTCCGGAATCTGTTCGTATAAGGAATATCCAACAGCACTGGGTGCTACAATACGTTTACCGGTAATTGCAGTCGGTACTGCTTGACGACCTGCCTGATAAATCTGTGTCATGACTTTTGTTCCATACTTATGCATGGTTCTTGCAAACTTTGTATACCCTCCGATCAACCGCGGATCTGTCACACGGAGCTGTGTTCCCGCAAAGCTCTGGGAAAATTCATCATCCACACTTGCATAGCATGTAATAATCAGGCCTACTCCACCCTTTGCACGCTCTTCATAGAATCGAATCAGATCGTCTGTCATCTCTCCATTAAATCCTGCTGCCAGAATTTCTGTAGGAGGCATAACTATTCTGTTTTTCAGCTCAACGTTTCCGATTTTTCCGGGTTTGAATAAGTTGGGATATTTTGCGCTCTTCATAACATTCTCTCCATTCTTTTTCTTTCATGCAGTTACGCCGACATCTGATCCGACGTATTGCTCTTGCTTATTTTGAAGCTGTTTTTCTATATCTTTCTCTGTATTGCTGCGGATCATGCATAGTATTCCGGGCATTTTTTCATTTTTTCAAATGCTTTCAGATCATGACTGAAGAACACTTCTGCATTGTATTTTTTCTCTAACTTATGAACTTTTTTCGCACTGGCATACCATGCCACGGAATCACTGACAAGACTTCCGGGATTGCCGTCGTAATTATCCTGATTCTTGACCTGATCTGCCGGGAAAAGCAGAGTACGGTTCTCAAGATGAACTATCATTCCGATGTGACCGGGTGTATGTCCATACGCAGTGAATACTTCAACGCCCTCAAACAGTTCCTCATCTTCTGTGAGATAATGCAATTTTTTGTAATTGTTCTTGATATCGCTTTTTTTGTAAAAACCAAACATTTCAGATTTGTTGTCTTCAAAAGCACCTCTAAATGCATAACTTGCTTCTTCTTCCGAGACATAGATATCTGCGGTCTCGGCAAAAAGTCCGATATTTCCCGCGTGATCAACATGAAAATGTGAGAGAATTACTTTGCTGATATCTTTCGGTTCCAGACCGAGTTTTGCCAGCTGTACCAGAAGATTGTCATCTTCGGATTTTCGGATATACGGTGTGCTCTGCATCACATAATCCGGCCATGTCTCAAGCGCATTGACATCACATCCGGTGTCAAATAAGATCCATCCCTCTGTGGGATGGTCAATCAGCACGCAATAACTGGGGACAGTCTCCCATACATGTTTCGGACTCGGATTATCAATTGTTCCAACGTTTATATGCGCATGATTGTAATCTGCATCGTTGTAAATATACCCTGTATTCAGAATATAGACTTTAATTCCTTTCATAACACTTTCCCTTTCTGAGGATTTCCTCCGCCATTTTACTGAGTTGATATTTCTGAACTTTTACCGAAGCGGTCTGCGGCCACTCCTCTCTTTTACCAAATGAATAATATTTTGGAACCTGAAATCCTGCAAGATTCTCTCTGCAATACTCCATTACCTTTGTGCGATTTTCTGCACTGTCGTGTACCAGTTCAATAAATGCCATTCCGGCATACCCTGTTCTGTCATCCGGAACACCGACAACTTCCACAGCCTCTACATCCGGAGATTCTCCTATGATACGGTCAAGATAGATCGTCGATACATTCTCTCCGTTTATCTTGTACTGCTCGTGGCTCCTTCCGGCAAAACGAAAATACCCATCTTCACCGATCGCACCTATATCTCCGGTTATCATCCATCCATCCGCGTCATATGCCGCAGCATTTGCCTGTGGGTTGTTGTAATAGCCGTTTAGCGCAAGTCGTCCCCGGCACAGCACATTTCCGGTCTCTCCCCTGGGCACTTCCTGCCCGGTTAGAGGATTTATTATTTTATACTCGATCCAATCTGTTTTCCCTTGTATTGGTCGATACCTGAGACATTTTCCCAGGCTCCAGTTCAGGTACTCAGTTCCATCCTCCGGATCATTTTGCATGGTTGCGCCGCCGAGTTCCGTCATTCCGTAACCGGTAACAATTTCTTCGATACGAAATTCCTCTCTGATCTCTCTCCAAAGCTTCTCCGTACAGATGCTGGCTCCACAGTACATTGCATATAATGCTGATAAATCGTAAGAATCAAATGCCTCCTCCTCCAACATCTTCACAGCCATGGAGGGAACGAGCAGTATATCATTCGCCCTCGTCTCTTCTAAACATTGCAGTGCTTTCTTTGGGCTGAATTTTCCGGACCGAAATACCATTGTTCCACCGACGAGCAGCAGTCCCAGCATCCCCTCAATATACCCAAATACGTGATTCATCGGCAGTGGAATGTATATCTTTCTCCCCTCCTCAAAACCTCGATTATAGTCATTTGCGTAAGCACTCTGCAGAAGAATTTCCTGTGTGAGAAGAACACCTTTCGGATACCCCGTGCTTCCTGATGTATACAAGATATCCGCCGGATCTGTGATCGACCTCTCCGCCCTGACTAAGTCCGGCTTTACTCCGTTCTCCTCATCTGCCTTCATCTGCTCCCGCAGCGCAGTCAACGTAAACACCTGCTTCATATTGTGAAGATTATTTTTTGACTCTTCGGTTAGATTTGTCTCACAGATAAAGAACTGTGTATCTGACTGTTTTAGAATATATTGAACCTCTTTTTCCTTGAGTTTTGTTCCGATGGAGATCTTAATCGCGCCGATCTGAAACAGTGAAAGACAAATGAGCCCAAACCACAGACTATTATCTATACAAACTGCCGTATGACTTCCCGCCATAATTCCATCTCTTCTTAAAACCGACGTCAGTCTCGCACACTGCCGATACGCCTCTTTGTATGTGATTATTGTCTCGTCATATATAATGAATTCCCGCTCCGGATTTTCATTCACACATCGAAGAAATTCCTCAAAGATCGAAAGTTCTCCCCATTCCGGATGTCTTGCTTCAAATTTCATGCGTCGATTCTGTAATGTCTCTTTCATTGATACATTATCCTTCCGGAAATCCTGTCTTGATTCGTCTTATATCTTCTCATTTAGCATCATATTTATTAGTCTTGCAGAAGCACTTACAGGCAGTCGTTTTAGTCCCAGAGCATTTTCTGAGCATATGCATAAGCAGTTAATTCTTCTCTGAAATCGGGATGTGCAATTGAAATCAGCTCTCTTACTCTCTCTCTATTGGTCTTGCCCCAGAGCTGTGCAACGCCAAACTCTGTAACTACATAGTCTACATCGTATCTTGTTGCTGTTGCAGCTGCTCCAACTGTCAGGTGCGGAACGATCCTTGAATGCTTTCCATCGCTTGAAGTAGCTGCAAACGCAACGATTGTACGTCCTCCGTTACTTTCACTTGCACCCCGGACAAAATCTGTAAAACCTCCAACACCTGTAAACTGCTTCGGTCCGATCATATCTGCCGCAATCTGCCCGGTCAGATCTACTTCCAATGCTGAATTCAGTGATACAACATTGTCGTTCTGCGCAATTACCTTCGGATCATTTACAATATCAACCGGCAGCAGTTGAAGCTCCGGATTGTGCTCTGCCCACTTATATAAATCTGCACTTCCCGCAAGCATTGCACATACTGTCTGTCCCTGATAGAACTTCTTCTTACTGTTGGTGATAACCCCTTGTCTGATCAATCTCAAAGCACCGTCACTAATCATTTCCGAGTGAATACCGAGGTCTTTCTTATCTCCTAGTTGTGTCATTACATAATCCGGAAGTTTTCCTCTGCCAAGCTGCAGACAGTCACCGTCGTGAATCAGCGGCACGATATTTTTAGCGATCGCTTTTTCCTTCTCTCCGGCAAATGAATCCGTCAGTTCCACCACAGGTTCATCATGCGGAACAACGAAATCGATTTTTTCCATATTCACGAGGTTACGGTCTACATACGGCATGTTCTTATTTACCTGCGCGATTACAACATCAGCATATTCAGGAAGGTAGCATGTGTAATCACAGGAAACACCAAGTGATGCAAATCCTTTTTCATCCGGCTCTGATATTTCAATTAGTGCCACATTCGGCTTTAATGCCGTCCTGAATAATTTCGGCCACTGGTGGAAATATACCGGCATAAAATCTACGCGGCATTCCTGCAGTGCGGTTCTTGACTTCGGAACTGCGCACAGACAAGTGAAGTGAATATACTTCTCCATTCCGGGCTCCAGATGCGGCTCCGGTCCTACGCTGCCTCCATGTGCGATTCGAATCCCTTTTCCGCCAATCTCCTGTGCACGTTTTGTCATGGCATCGATCAAATATACCGGCTCTGCGCAAAAGTCTCCGGGAATGATAAGATCCCCTTCTTTGATATGCTCCATAGCTTCTTCTACAGAGACGATTTTCTCCTTATACGCTTCTCTCCAACTCACGATCTACTTCCTCCGTTTAATAAAAGTTAAGGAATTTCTTCCCTGTTTTCTTACTCATTTCTGTTCGTTTCTTTATCTTGATTGAATACTAACACTTCCCAAATTCTTCTTCTGTGCCAGAGAATACATAACGAAATATTTTAATAAATAATGAACTATCTCTGAGGGCTGCGCCTGCGCTTCCGGAAATGTGCTATTTCCGGAAATCAGACAAGTATCTGGATCAACTATTAAGAATACAATGCATCGGTTTACTGTGAAGCAAAAAGACAATTCATGCTGCGGCACAGCATGAATTGCCTCTACTGAATTGGGTGGTAATTATATTATATTGTCTATACTTTCCGGATCCGTTTATCCGAAAGATGGTGTCAAATCAGCCGGTATATGCATTATCTGCACTGTTTTTGAAATTTTGCGAAGCAAGCCAGGCCTCCTCTTCCGGGTTCTCCGGAATATCGATTCTCTCGATTTTAAAAATAACCGGTCTTGTGCCATCATTGCAGCAGGAAATCATCATTCGCTCATCATTGGTCCATCCGTGCATAATAGATCCTCCCTGCAGCGCTGTATATACATATCTGCTGACAGCATCCCAGGCCTCTCCGCAGAATTTACCATTCATAAGATAATAAAAATCATCTTTTTCAGGTGTTCTCTCAAGAAGGAACGTATCTCCCTTTTTAAAGAACGGACAGGGGCCAGACTTCGGATCTGCAAGATACTGCTCCTGATATTCTGTAAAGCACTTTGTTTCCAATACTGTAATTTTACACTGATGTTTCATTTGTTCTCCTACGCAGTTTACTCTCTAATCATTCTTCTACAATTGCAAACACTCTTGCCGGAAAGCTTGCCATTTCCACACGAATAGGAACTACATAAAGACGAGCCCCTCTATCCGGAAGCTTGTCCAGATCGATCATATCCTCACAGATTACCGAGAGATTGCCGAGAATCTCATCATGTACCACATCTCCCTCATAATCCGGATCGCTCTTCTTATTGTAGTTATCAACCAACTGTGTATCAATACCGACAACCGCTACTTTTCGTTCCATAAGCCACTTGGCACCTTCAAGCGTGATGTAAGGAACGTTTTTCTCGTACTCAGGTGTCATAAATTTTTTGTCATGACCACTTTCACAGAGCACTGCCGCGCCGGCAAGATCCTCATCTGCATAGATTTCAAAATCTTCGACATCAAAATATCCCTTTGACTTATCTACATGTACCACGAAGGTTCTCAGGTTGACAAGCTTCTCCAACGGAATATCCCCAATCTTATATCCGTCTTCAAATCTATGATAAGGCGAATCAATATAAGTTCCGCTGATATTGACCATCTTGATCTGATCCAACAAAGCTGCGCCGGTACTTCCAAACGCTGCACCGCACTCTTCTCTGGTCATAAAAGCCGAAATCTCCACAGGCGGCATTCCGGGGAAGGAAACAAGACCATCTCTTACATAATGACTTAATTCAATGTACTTCATAATTACCTCCTTCAGGTGTGGTTATTATTTATTATCTGTGACTCTTAAAGAATCATTTATTCCATTCCTCTTGATTTCCTCTAACAAAAACACACTGCGCAATAATTATCGCAAGAATACCGCAGATGATTTTTCCCAATACTTCAGGGAGGATATATTCAGGCATTACAGTCGCTGTGTATGCAAGGTGTGCTCCCAGTGAATAGCATGCGGGAACCGAAAATGCCACTGCGAAAAGTTTTCCTCTCTGATCCATATCTTTAATCATACTGTAGACCGGCATCGCGTTGGCTGTACTCAGAATAATTCCCATAACAGCAACATCGTTCACCTTCAACAATTTGCCAAGTGCCAGGAATGCTTTCTTTAAAATCTTCTGCAAAAACAGAATCATACACAGCGCTCCACCGATCGTGATTCCCATACTTCCTACCATCTGAAACTTGTCTCCGATACTGTCGAGTCCCGGAATCAACTTTATTCCCGTAAGCATCTCGAAACATGCAAAACCAAGACTGAGTGTCGCCAGAGCTGAAATGCCTTTTGAGAACAGAGCAAAGCCTTTTACCAGTGCATCCTGTGCCTTAATAAGGGCAATAACTATCAGAATCACGATCACAAATGTGATGGATAGATTCTTTATAATAAATGTGATCGGAAACCCTGCGATCAGCCCTGAGATCACCGCACCGAAGGGGGACGCAATAATACCTGCAAGCATTCCCTTACTCAGCACATCCTTGTCTTCTTCATCAACAATCCCCAGTGCAAACGGCAGTGAAAAGCAGATCGTCACTCCAAGCATGGATGCAAGAAACAGGCCGGACAGAGCAATCACTTTGTTGTCTTCTGTCATAGACTGTGCCAGCGCAAACGCCCCTCCATCAGGTCCCAAAATTATGCCCGGAAAGTTCGCCGGATCAGCACCAATCAAATTGTAAAGAGGTGATACGATCGGTGTCAGTATCTTTCCCAAAAGAGGTGCAAAACACATAATTCCTACCAGTGACATAATCAATCCTGCCACCTGAGAAATTCCCTTTTCCAATTCAGCTGAGAATCCAAGCCTTCCCCTTAAAAATACTCTATCAAAGATACCAACAAGAAAAAAAATCGCAATTGCATAAACAATCACTGTGTTAAAAGTTCCCATAACTCCTCCTTTGCTCTTTGCCAAGTACTGTTGAATCTTTTGATAAAATTATAACTTTTGTCAGCTCTGCGTTCTGTGCTCCACAGCACATTGTATATAGAAATATATAAAAATCCCGGCAGACATACACTCGTGTATGTCTGCCGGGATTTCAGTTATTTCCGCAAATAATTCGTCTTAAAGAAGTGTACGATCATCTTCTTTCCGTCATCGGCAGAGAGATCCACATAGGTTCCGATACAATTTCCTTTTACCTCACCCAGAAGAGTATCCCAGTTGCCATCGGCTTCCTTGATCGAAATATCCGAGATCTTTCCCTCGCTGTCTACTGTAACGTTCAGCATGATCAGGTGTCCGTTCGACATCTCTGACGTTCCGGTATAACTGTCTTCTGATGCACGTCCGGATCCTCATCCGAATCACCCGAGTCATCATCGTCGTCCTCGTCATCATTTTCTCTCGCAGGTGCCTGAGAAAGTGCCTGTCGCATTGCATCTGCGACATTCATCGTATACTTCGAACTTCCACTGCTTGTGGACGCTGAAGAAACCGCATCCGGAATCGAGGATAGAGATCCGACTCATTTTAACAACACTTATACATCTTATCAACGCTAAAAAACGAGGCTGCCATACCGAGTAATCAGTACAACAGCCCCGCATCAATTCACATTATTCTTTTCAATAACCGGGACTTTTTACTCCTGCGTTTTATCTGGTTAATTTACGAATCCACTTATATTTTCGAAATCTCAAAAATACAGGCACACACTTGTAGATCTGGTCGATCTGCGCAAACAGTACGACCACAATGACCGGCAGATGCCATACATACGCTGCCAGGAAAGACAGCGGAATACATACGCACCATACTCCGGTAATATTCAGCAGAAAATGAAATTTTGTATCTCCGCCCGCACGAATGATACCGGTGGATACAGGCATCTGGTAGGACATAAACACCATTATCACCGCATAAAGAGTAATCATCTGATGTGCCATGGATACCGCCTCATCGTTCAGCGTATAGACAGAGAGCAGCGGTCCCTTCAGCAACAGTAACAACATTCCCAAAACCGCGCCCGTTCCTATGAATATTACACTCAAGTTCCTCGCCTTTGCCTTCACTTCTTCAATATCATTCTCCCCGATCGCGCTTCCTATAATAACGGCAGAGGATGCAGATTCCGCACGAATCACGACTTTCAAGAAATTGTAAAAGGTCGTTGCGATGGAATTTGCCGCAATTGCATTCACGGACATACTTCCCAGAATCGCACTTTGAAAAGGTGTGGCTACAGACCAGCCCAGGTCCGCCGGAATCATTATTGACGCCGCCTTTCGGAAATCCTTACTGAGACCGGGATCCCCGATAAACGGATTCTCGGAAAACAGATCTACGACCTTATCAATTTTTGACACATAAAACAGCAGAACTATAAACTCTATGATTCTCGCAATCAGAGTTCCGACTGCCGCCCCCACTATGCCAAGCCTCGGAAGTCCGAAAAGTCCGAAGATCAGCAGTCCGTTGATTCCGCAGTTCACAAACAGCGTCACAATAGACAAATAAAAAGAAATTCGAACTACCTCAACAGTTCTGAGTCCCGCTATGAAACAGGAGGAAAACATAAACAGAACAAAGCTGAATTTTACAATATTCAAATAGCTCAGTCCCTCATTCAGAATATGGCTGTCCGAAGTGAACAACCTCAGCAGAACTCCCGGAGCAAACGTGCAGAGACCGAACACGATCACACTGCAGATCGCTGTCGTCTTAAGCGCAATTCCGATCAGCTTTCGAATCGGCGAGATCTGCTTTTTCCCCCAATACTGCGAACCGATCAAAACCGTTACGTCAGCAATTGCAATGCATAGCTGCTGCACGATAAAGAAAACCTGATTGACGATGGCTGCCCCCGATAAAGCTTCCTGACTGAAGCTCCCGAGCATCAGGTTATCTACCATATTAATGCTGTATGCAATTATGTTCTGCAGCGTGATCGTCCCCATAAGGACGAGCATTCTTCTCTTAAACGCAGGATCCTTCGTGAAGAAATCAGCGTATGTTCTTTGTGCTTTAACCTCCATTGTCCTCTTCCTCTTCAGCGGCAACAATAAATACAATTGCCTTCATCAAATTCTACCCTATATGTTTATTACTAAAGTAACTCATCTTGCAAGATATTATTATACCCGTCCGGTATATCATTTAAATACCGAGCATATTTTTTGTTATTTCCGGTGTTTCATGGTGTTTTTTATGAAATTTACTCATATTTTTTACATCTTCAGATCTCAGTCGGCCCCCGGGATTTATTACTATTGCAAACACCTCGAAAAATCGCAGGCGTCGGAGTAAAATTAAAAACATAAACACTCACTCCTCGAAATGAAAGAAGTCACATGGGAATTATTAAAGAGATCAGGAAAGCTGAGAACCTCACCGAGCGTGAGGTCGAGATCAAAGAATACATATTGAATCACCCCGAAGAAATTCTTCAGGCAACTACACGGGATCTGGGAGCAGCCACGCTCTCCAGTGCAGCCGCGGTCTCCAGATTTTGCCGCAAGCTGGGCTGCGAAAACTTCTCTGATTTTAAGCAGCGCTTTGCTGCCAGTCTTCAATCCGGAGAAATCTACGAAAAAAGTGCGGAAGAACAGGCAGGAATCCGCGAAAATGAAAATACCGCGCGGATGTCCCGGAAAGTCGAAGAACTATTTCTCAATTCCATTCAGGGAACGAGCCGCGAGCTCTCCGTCGAGCAGATGATGCGTGCGGTGGATACTCTGAATAAAGCTTCCTTTATCGGTTTTTATGCCTCGGATACCAATGTGCATCTCTGCAGGTATGCATGCAGTCAGTTTGCGCACTGCGGAAAAGCCGCAAACACTTTTGAGGCAGTCAATGCGCAGGAGCTCGCCGCGCTCTCGGCAGAGCGGCAGCACGCGGCGATTCTGATCAGCCACACAGGTGAGAACCGGCGCCTGATCCGTATCGCAATGATCCTCAAACAAAAGAAAGTTCCTGTCATTGCGATCACAAGATCAAAACACTCCACGCTGGGGAAACATGCGGACTATGTTTTCGTCGCGGAATCTTTCACAAGTGACAGGGAAGATTTTGCGGAAATGTGGTCCTTGAAATTCACCACCTCCGTCAAATTTATTCTGGACACGATGTTTGCCTGCCTGTTCAGCAAAAACTACGAGGCCTGCATGAAACTGAATGAAAGTTACGAACAACTGGGAAAAGAATTCTGGAATATTTAGGCAAAAAACAAGGTCGTTTCACCAATTGAAACACTGTTTCAACAAAAAACAGCACTTGAAACATAATTTTGAAACACACGATCATTTCCGGCGGGGACCATTGCTTCTCTCCGCCTCTTTTCGTATCCTACAATCAAGTTCAGGGAAAGATATATCACATATAAAATACAACATTACGGGAGGTTAACATGATCATCACAAAGCATCACAAATTACCGGAAGACTTCTTATGGGGCGCATCCACATCCGCTTATCAGGTAGAAGGTGCCAATCTCACTCACGGAAAGGGTCCGAGCGTACAGGATGTGAAAAAGGTTCCCGCAGGAACCAGTGAACTTGATGTCTGCGCGGATTTCTATCACAGATATAAAGAAGACATCGCACTGATGGCTGAGATGGGCTTCAAGACCTTCCGTTTCTCTATTGCATGGTCCCGTATTCTTCCCAAGGGAGCCGGCGAAGTCAATCAGGAAGGTATCGACTTCTACAGCAATGTCATCGATGAGTGCCTGAAGTACGGTATCGAGCCTCTCGTTACAATGTTCCACTTTGACCTTCCCGCAGCACTCGAGGAAAAGGGCGGCTGGTCCAGACGTGAGAGCGTCGATGAATTCGTAAACTTCGCAAAGATTCTCTATGAGAACTACGGCGACCGCGTAAAATACTGGCTCACGATCAATGAGCAGAACATGCTGACTCTGGTTGGCGCCCTGATCGGTACCACCAATACCGAGGGTGTCGACAACCTCTACAAGAAGCTCTACCAGGAAAATCACCACATGCTTCTCGCACAGGCGAAGGCAATGGCTCTCTGCCACGAGATGCTTCCGAATGCAAAGATCGGTCCCGCTCCGAACATCGCCTATGTTTATCCCGCTAGCTGCAAGCCGAAGGACATGCTCGCTGCACAGAACTTCAACGCGATCCGCAACTGGCTCTATCTCGATCTCGCGGTTTACGGCAAATATAACAACCTCGTATGGAAATTCCTCGAGGAGCACGACGCAATTCCGGAAATGGAAGAAAATGACATGGAGATCATGGCTTCCGGCCACCCGGATTTCATCGGCTTCAACTACTACAACACAGCTACTGTTGAGTGGGATGACGGCGACACAGAGGCTGTATCCGGCGACCAGCAGGGACAGCAGGTTGAGCCCGGTGTTTACCGCACAGTAAGAAATCAGAATCTGTTAAGAACCGAGTTCGGCTGGGAAATCGATCCCGACGGCTTCCGCGTAACACTTCGCGAAATGTACAGCCGCTATCACCTTCCCATGATCATCACAGAAAACGGTCTCGGCGCCTACGACACACTGACCGAGGACGGCAAGGTTCACGACGATTACAGAATCGAGTACCTCAGACAGCACATCGCACAGCTCATGACCGCTGTTGATGAAGGCGTTGAGATGATGGGCTACTGCCCCTGGTCCGCAATCGACCTGATCTCCACACACGAGGGAATGGTTAAGAGATATGGCTTCATCTATGTAAACCGCGATGAATTCGATCTAAAGGATATGAAGAGATACCGCAAGGATTCCTTCTACTGGTACAAGAAAGTCATCGCCACAAACGGCGAGGATTTAAGCTGAAAATTAATCTGTTAAGAAATATATTTTTGGGGGTTGTCGCAATATCTTATCTGCGACAACCCCCTTTTTTATTTCCCATGAGGTAAAGGACGAATGG
>JAUNAE010000466.1 GCA_030527765.1 Eubacteriales bacterium | reverse complement strand
TTTTTCTTTCTTCTTGAATAATTCAGAATATTTTTCTGTGATTTCTGTGGTTTTTCATGATAATGAGATTACGTTTCTATCCGCTTTCCTATTGTGAGTAGAAGACTTACTTGATTTGCTTCAATACGCGAAGTCCATTTTGGTACCACATTTTTTCCAGAATGCTGCTTGTGAATCCCTCTTGCTCCAGTGCTTGATAGAGTTTATGGAGTTTCACCGGTTCATCAATTTCCAGTTCTCCGTGAATCCCGTCGAAATCACTTCCAATTGCAAGAACCTCTTCTCCTCCGGTCCGGTAAATATGCTTCACATGACGAACCATATCCGATACACGACTGACCTCATCTCCTGCCAGAAAAGGGCCGAAAAGATTCAGGCCGATAATTCCTCCATGATTTGCAATTTCACGAATCATCTCATCCGTAAGGTTTCTCTGATGATTCTGCATCGCTCTGGAATTGGAATGGGATGCAACAAACACGCCCTTGTAATGTCGGGAGACATCCCAGAATCCCCCATCGGAGAGGTGGCTGACATCAACGATCATGTTTTTCTCCGCCATCGCCTCCAGAACATCAAATCCAAAAGGTTTCAGTCCCTTCCTCATTACCTCAGGATCCTGAGAATTTGGATACGCAATAGCATTTTCATGATTCCATGTAAGAGTGATCAGACGAACACCATCCTCATGCACCTGCTCAAGTTTTTTCATACTACCACCGAGAACGCCACCGTCTTCGATGGTAAAAACCGTTCCGATTTTGTTTCCTGCGAAGCATTCTTCCAGATCTTTCTGCGTCCGAATCCCCAGCAGTTTCTCCGGATGCGCCTTCAAAGCATCCTTATATCTTCCGAGAATTCTCTGATATTCCTTCCAGGCATCCTGATCCCTGGTTTCTTCCGGATAAGAGCCGGTATTCACATAGGCCGAAAAGAACTGTACCTTGCAATTCGCCTCCTCCAGTCTCCCCAGTGAAACCATCTTTCGGTTCAGCTCCAGAGTCTCCTGCACCTCAAGTTCGGTAATTGTATCTGCATGAAAATCAATATATGGCACCATCTGATTTACTCCTGTATTCTTCAATATATACGCTACATAAGATCTACGAATTTATATAACTCATTTGAATCGGGGACTTACTTGATTCAGTTCAATTCTAGCACAGGATGATATTGACGTCAGTAAGATCTTCCGAAGATTCGAAGTCCTTTTTTCGATTAGTACTGTCTCACACATGACACGTTCTCGTATCCACGCTTCAAAAAGTTTCACAAATATTTATTTTCAAATATATTTTCTATAAATTGACTGCATTTCTTCTTTTTTGTATAATTATTTTAACATTATGAGAGAATCAATATTATGGAGGTGAACCCATGAGCAAAACAAAAGTATCTGAAATTGAGCGTCTGAGTCAGGACGAACTCAAACGTATCCTCAAAGAAACACGTCAGAAGCTTGCTTCCCAGCAGCAGCTGATCAAAGAGAAGAAACTTCCCGTCATTGTACTGATTGAAGGATGGAGTGCTTCCGGCAAAGGAACCCTCATCAGCTACCTGATTCGAGATCTGGATCCCCGCTTCTTCCAGGTTTTTCCAACCAAAGAACCAACACCGGAAGAATTGCGAAAACCATTCCTCTGTCGTCATATGGAGCGGATCCCGGAGGCCGGAAAATTCGTATTCCTTGACGCCGGCTGGCTGGAAGAAACCGTCTTCGATCTGGTAGACGGAAATCTGAAAGAAAAGAACCTCAAACACCGTCTTGATGAAATCAATCTTTTTGAAAGACAGCTGGTAGATAACGGCTACCTGGTTCTCAAGATCTTTGTAGATGTAGCTGCCAAAGATCAAGAAGAACGAATCGAAAAACTCCGCAAAGATCCGGACACTGCATGGCGTGTCAACAAGCGGGATTTGGATGAACTGAAACATCGCAAGAAATACGGCGAATATTTTAATGAATGTATCAAGGAAACGAACACGGAAAAGGCTCCTTGGCATGTTGTTGACGGAAGTCAGAAAGGCCTGATCGAACTTCAGGTATGCAAGCTTCTTGTGGATGGCATCGAATCTGCCATCCTTCGAAATCAGCATCCGGTAGACATCCCGACAAACAAATTCAAACTGGTTCCTATGCCAAAACTTGCAGACGTCTCCCTGGACAAGTCTGTAACACGAAAAGAATATGAGAAAAAGCTGAAGGAAGCTCAGAAGAAGCTGAAAAAACTGCACAACAAAATTTACCGTGAAGGAATTCCTGTGATCATAGCCTATGAAGGCTGGGATGCCGCAGGAAAAGGCGGAAATATCAAACGCATGACCAGCGCTCTGGATGCTCGCGGATTCACGGTACATCCGATTGCATCTCCGGATTCCTATGAAAAGAACCGAATGTT
This sequence comes from Eubacteriales bacterium, assembly GCA_030527765.1. Next base: position 459 of record JAUNAE010000466.1, on the reverse strand, counting down.
CCTCTGGCGTTTCTGGAAACGCCTGCCAAAGACCGGACATATCGCAATTTTTGACCGCACATGGTATGGACGTGTCATGGTAGAACGTCTGGAGGGCTTCTGCTCCGAAAATGACTGGCAGCGCGCTTTCAATGAGATGAATGAATTTGAAAAAACACTCACCGACTGGGGTGCTGTTGTTATCAAATTCTGGATTCACATCGACAAGGATACCCAGCTCGCCCGCTTCACAGAGCGTCAGAACACTCCGGAGAAACAGTGGAAAATCACGGATGAGGATTGGAGAAACCGTGAGAAATGGGATGCATATGAAATCGCTATAAATGAAATGATCGAAAAGACAAGCACCGAGTTCGCTCCTTGGCATATCATTCCGTCCAATGATAAGCTCTATGCCCGTCTCCAGACAATCCAGATCGTGATTGACTCCATCGAGGCCGCACTGGAGAAGAAATAAAT
>JAUNAE010000465.1 GCA_030527765.1 Eubacteriales bacterium | reverse complement strand
TGGTTATGCTCCTTACCGACAGCCAGGCCATCCGCGATGTCCTGCTCTTCCCGACAATGAAGAGCTTAGACAAGTAAAATCACGTATTATCAAGTGTTATCAGGTAATATAAACCCTTCAAAATGGGTAAAAAGCGTAGTTTGACTACAAATTGACCACAAATTTAGTGCCGATAATACGCTATAATAAGCGTAAATACTTTCGGCAATCGAGAAAACAGAAAAAATACGTACTAGAGAGGTCACTTTCTAAGATTAAATTCTTAGAAGGTGGCCTTTTTTGTTGATTAAGCCACTGTAATCCGTATTCCTCACAAAAAACATACGAAAACGATCCCATTGTACTACGAATCTATACGAACAAAGGAGAATCGTCATGAACAAAGAGATGAAAACCAAACTGGCCAGGGATTGTCAGGCAACGAAAAATGAAAACCAGGCGCGCTTTCTCAGGTATCGTGAAGGTGCAGCTGTCTATGGTATGAGCCAGAGTTCTTTCGAGAAATTGGCAAAAGATGCCGGTGCAGTCTATAAGGTTGGAAAGATGGCGTTGGTAAGAGTTGATATTCTGGATGCTTATTTGGAGCAGTTCCATATCTAAATCTTACCTATAGCGAGAAAGGAGAAACACAGCGTTATGAGCAGAAGTTTAAGAAATACAAATCAGAGTAGAAAGAAATTTGTCCGTTATAAGGATGGAGCAGAGATTTACAGTATGTGTCAGAGCAAGTTTGAGAGAATGGCCAGGGAGGCGAAGGCTACCTATAAGCTTGATAAACTTGTTCTGGTCAACACAGAAATTTTTGAAAAGTACCTGGAAACATTCCGGGTCGTAGAATAAGGAGGATTTCAAGATGATGATCAGATTATTTGCGTATTACCACTATTATATGGGCCTGTTGCAGAAGAGAATTGCTCGTTCCTACTACGAGTATTGGGCTTCTTACACAGGAGGAAAGGCAGAATGCTAAAAATCAGATTACAAGGGACCATTGGAGACATCCAGTGGTTCCGAAGAATCCTGGATCAGACACCAGAGATTGAAATTACAGAATTTTCAAGACCATATACGAATAAAGGCACGAATCGTTATTACAGGGTTTATGCCGAAGCCATTAAGGCAAATAAAACAGAGAAGGATGAAAAACAATGGGAAAAATTATAGCAATTGCGAACCAAAAGGGAGGCTGTGCCAAAACCAATATGACGGTAAACCTTGGCATCGGATTAGCCAGGGAAGGTTACAAAGTGGCAGTCGTTGATAACGATGCGCAGGGCTCTCTCACTGCCAGTTTGGGTTATGTGGAGCCGGATGATATTAATGTTACACTCGCCAACATTATGTTAAACGTCGTAAACGACGAGGAGAACGTTTCTGGGTATGGAATTCTTCATCATGAGGAAGGTGTGGATCTGATTCCTGCAAATATTGAGCTGTCAGGTCTTGAGGTGGCTCTTACCAATGTCATGAGCAGAGAAACCATTATGAAAAGCTATCTGGATACCATCCGCGATCAGTATGATTTCATCCTTGTGGATTGCATGCCTAGTTTAGGTATGATGACAATCAATGCGTTGGTAGCGGCAGATTCTGTTATGATTCCCTGCAGTGCCAGTTATCTTCCGGTAAAGGGACTTGTTCAGCTGCTTAGAACCATTTCCATGGTGAAGCGCAGATTGAACAGATCTCTTGAGGTTGCCGGTATTGTGCTCACCATGGTGGATTTCAGGACGAATTATGCCAAGGATATAGCCGCACAGTTACATGAGGCATATGGATCAACTATTGGAGTGTTTGAAACATATATTCCTCTTTCTGTTAAAGCTGCGGAATGCAGTGCGGAAGGTGTTAGTATTTTCAGGCATGAACCAAGAGGTAAGGTTGCTGATGCTTATTATAGACTGACATTGGAGGTGCTCGCGCATGAAAACTAGAAGCGGTCAGAAAATCAAATTAACATCTGTGGAGGAACTTCTTGGAGTCCCAAATGAAGAAGTTGCAACAGAAATTGATTTGGTGCAGATCAGAAGCTTTAAAAACCATCCCTTTAAGGTACTTGATGATGAGAAAATGCAGGATCTTATGGACAGCATTAAGGAAAACGGGATTCTTACACCGGTACTGGTAAGACCGATTTCAAATAACCTGTATGAGATGATCTCCGGTCATAGAAGAATGCACGCGGCCAGTATGCTGAAGATGGATGTGATTCCGGCAATTATCCGAGAGATGTCTGATGAAGAAGCTGTTTTGAAAATGGTGGATTCCAATATACAGCGTGAGGAGCTCTTACCGAGTGAAAAGGCCTTTGCCTATAAGATGAAATTAGAAGCAATGAAGAAGCAAGGTTCCCGTAGTGATTTAACTTCCGACCAAAATGGTCGGAAGTTGGAATCGGCCTATGTGATATCTGAACAGGTGGGGGAAAGCAAAACGCAGGTGAGGAGATTTATCCGATTAACAGAGCTGATTCCAGAGCTTCTCGACTTTGTAGATCGAAAGAAAATCAATTTCACCATTGCGGTAGATATCTCATATCTGGATCGGGAAATTCAGAAATGGTTGTTCAATTACATTTGCGCAAACGGGAAAATTACACCGGCCCAGATCAGGGCACTTCGCAAACAGTGTGAAGCAGGTGCGATGACACAGAAAAAGATGGTGTCTGTTTTAAATGACTGCATCCGACCGAAAACAGTTACCAGGAAGGTTACATTATCAGAGAAAAAGCTGAGCCAGTATTTTGATGAGCAGTATACCACCGAAGATATGGAGCGTATTCTCTTCGAATTATTGGAACAGTGGAAGGAACAACGAAAGGAGTAGCGTATGGCATTTGATTATTTCTATGGAATGCAGGCCGCACAGTTCAG
>JAUNAE010000464.1 GCA_030527765.1 Eubacteriales bacterium | reverse complement strand
ACAGGTGTGGTGTGGAGCAAAAGTGTGCAACTTGTTATTGCAATTTTGGAAATTATGTCTTTACAAGACTCTCCCGAAAGGAACATTGATCGGAGAAACCGGACGCATGCTGGAGCACGCAGGATATGAGATCCGAACACTGAATACCATCAATTTTAAGAAGTCCAACCACTATAATCCGTTCATGTATATCCGATCAGAGAAGGATATCCTGAAACTGGTGAATACCATCATTGCCAATACCAAGGGGGAAGGCGATAAGTCAGGGGAGGACTTCTGGGTAAAGGCCGAGAAGCTGTATTATCAGGCACTCATCGGCTATATCTGGTATGAAGCACCGGATGAAGAGAAGAACTTCACAACACTCTTGGAACTGATCAATGCTTCTGAAGCAAGAGAGGAGGATGAATCATTTAAAAATGCAGTGGATCTGCTGTTTGAGGATCTGGAAAAAGAACAGCCGGAGCACTTTGCAGTAAGACAATATAAAAAATACAAACTGGCCGCGGGTGTTACATAATGAGGATAGTTTTTTAGTACCCCTGAGATAATGGGGCTGAGAGGTGCTAAAAAGCTACCCTCATTTTAATTTGAAGGAGGTTAAGAGAATGGCGAAGAAAAAGAAACTCACAGTATGCTACGAGCGATTAAGCCGAGATGATGAATTGCAGGGAGAAAGCAACTCCATCAGTAATCAGAAGAGAATCTTGGAGGAATATGCATCTCAGCATGGAATGACGAACATTGCACACTTTACGGATGATGGAATCTCAGGTACGCAGTTTGATCGCCCTGGCTTTCAGGCAATGATCCGAGAGGTAGAAGCTGATAACGTATCGGTTGTGCTGATTAAGGATATGAGTCGTTTCGGACGTGACTACTTGCAGGTAGGAACGTATATGGAAGTGCTTAGAAAGAATGGTGTTCGATTGATTGCTCTGAATGATGCAGTCGATACCGCTAAGGGTGATGACGAATTTACACCGTTCCGTAATATCATGAATGAATGGTATGCCAGAGACACAAGTAAGAAGATTCGTTCCGCATTTCAGGCGAAGAATCTGCAAGGGAAGCATACGGCAAGTGCGGTTCCTTACGGATATCTAAAGTCAGAGGAAAATAAGGATTTGTGGGTGATTGATCCTGTTGCTGCTCCGGTGGTAAAGCGTATATATCAATTGACGCTTGAAGGAAAAGGACCATATCAGATTTCACAGATTCTTTCCAATGATAAGATCGAGATTCCTGCTTATTATCATCAGAAAATGGGGATTGGTTTATGGCAGACAAGAGAAATCAAGAATCCTTATAACTGGGGAAGCTCCACCATCGTTCATATCTTAAGTAATCCGTCTTATCTGGGACACACCTGTAATTTTAAGACCAGAAAGCATTTCAAAGATAAGAAAAGCCATTATGTGGATCAGGATCAATGGACGATCATTGAGAACACACATGAAGCAATCATTGATCAAGATACCTATGACAATGTGCAAAGGATTCGAAAGAATATCCGCAGATATCCGGATGGATGGGGTGAAGCTCATCCTCTTGGAGGGCTGATGTTCTGCGCTGACTGTGGTGGCAAGATGTATGTTCATCGAACAAGCAATGGCAAGAGAATTCCTCAATATACCTGCTCACAATATGGAAAAGTTCCTGTTGGCAGCAGGTGCAGTACACAGCATCGTGTGAATGCAGATGATGTGATGTTACTGATTAAGGAGACATTAAAGGAGATTACGAAGTTCTCTAAAGAGGATGAGGCTGAGTTTATCAAGGTCGTAACAGAAACTGTGGAAGCCAGACAGTCAAAGGATTTAAAAGATCAGAAAATACGACTCCAGACTTGTAAAAAGAGAATTGAAGAACTGGATGTATTGATGTGTAAGATCTATGAGGATAATGCACTAGGAAAGCTTCCAGACAAGAGGTATCAGCTCTTGGATGCCCAGTATGCCGGAGAACAGTCAGCTCTGGAAGCAGAGATTCGGGTCTTGCAGGACGAAGTTAATAAGTTCGAGGACAGCAAAAAGGCTTCCGGAAAATTTATCGCACTAGTCAAGAGGTATCAGGACTTTGAAGAACTTACTACTCCGATGCTGATTGAATTCATTGATAAAATCTGTGTTCATGAGCGTGATATCAAGGGTGTGCAGGATTCACCGCAGACGATTGATATTTACTTCAATTTCATCGGTGAGTTTAGTGTATCGGATAAAGTGGATGGACCGACACCGGAGGAAATCGAGCTGGCGGAACGTAAGCAGAAGCTTCGTGAAAAACGTCATGAACAATATCTACGAAGAAAGTCCGCCGGATGGCAGTCCACGTATTACTGGAAGACAAAACGAGCCAAAAAAGAAAAAATGGATGCCATGAAGGAAGAAATCAGGGCTGAGGATAGAGCAAACGGAGTTTATTATTTGCCAAACAAGGAAAAGGCAGAGGAAATCGAAAGAAAGCAGGAGGAGCAATATGACAAAACTGGAACAGAGGATTCATGATAACAAGAACGGACTTAACTATGTACTGGTTGGGGATTACTACATCCCCGATCTGTCACTTAGCGAGACGGATGAACGTCCGATCGGCAGATGGGGGATGCTCCATAAAGCATATCTGAAGGAGTATCGCAGTTCTCTCTATAACGAATTGGTGCTGACTTGCAAGCTCAATAACTATCTTGCTGATTTGAATGAACAGGCACAGGAAAGACTGGACTTGATTATTCAGCAAATGCAGACGGTAGAAAATATCAATGAAGCATTAAAAAGGCGGGATTCTATGGAGTGGTGTAAAAAGCAAGTAAAAACATACATGGGAGTATCCCAAAGATTGTGTAAACCTTCATGCTGACGTAAGATAAGCTTAC
>JAUNAE010000050.1 GCA_030527765.1 Eubacteriales bacterium | reverse complement strand
AGAAGAGGCAACTACAGAAGAGAAAACTCCAGAGAAAGAAACCACTGAAGAGTCAACCGTAGAGGAATCTGAAGACGTGGATGAGAATGCTGAGAATGCCGAAAATGCAGAAACTTCAACGGAACAATCTGAACCAGAGTCTGTAAATGAAACAGAAGAAGAAACCACCCGGAACACAACCGAACGCAAGCTTTACCCGGCGCTTGATTTCACTTTGACGGATCAGTATGGAAATTCGCATACCCTTTCTGAATATAAGGGAAAGACCGTATTCCTTAATTTCTGGGCAACCTGGTGTCCTCCTTGCAAGGCAGAGATGCCGGATATTCAGAAACTCTATGAGACATATCCAAAGGAAGGCAATGATGCAGTGATTTTTCTCGGAATTGCGTGTCCGGATTACGGGCAGGAAGGTTCTGTAGAAGAGATTACCGCTTTTTTGGAGGAGAATGGTTATACCTATCCGGTTCTTATGGACACGAAATGGGAACAGTTTGGAAGGTATGGAATCAGTTCTCTGCCGACGACATTTATGATTGACCGCGACGGAAATATTTTTGGATATGTGACCGGACAATTGACAGAAGACTATATGATCAGGATTATTGAGCAGACATTGTCTGGCGAAAAGAATTAACCGGAGGACGTATGGCACTATATGCACTAGGGGATTTTCATCTGTCTTTTCAGGCGGATAAATCCATGAATCGCTTTGGAAGTGTATGGAAGAAACACGAAGAAAAGATACAGAAACATTGCAGCAAACTGATCCGCCCGGAGGACACTCTGGTGATTACCGGAGACCATTCCTGGGGCAAAAATCTTGAGTTTTGCAGGGAGGATCTTGCATTTATTGAGGCACTTCCCGGAAGGAAAATTCTTCTCCGGGGCAACCATGATATGTTCTGGGATGCAAAGAAAACGGAAGCACTCAATAAAGAATATAAAGGGAGACTGGAGTTCCTTCAGAACAACTATTACACTTACGAAGATTATGCACTTGTTGGAACAAAAGGATTCACTTTTGAGGGACCTTTTTATCTGGACCGAAGGGGCAGGATTATCGGTTGGGATGAGGATAAGGAAGCACACGCAAACAAGCTGATTGAGCGGGAAATGCAGAGACTGCAGCAGTCTTTTGAAGCAGCTGTTTCGGATGGATGGAAGAAATTTATTATGTTTCTTCACTATCCACCCACAAATATCCTGGAAGAGGAGAGTGCTTTTACGAGGATTGCGGAGAATTATCAGGTGGAGCATGTGGTTTATTCTCACAGTCATGGTGAGACGCGCTTCCACGACAGCATTCAGGGAGAGTACCACGGCATTCAGTATCATCTGGTGTCCGGAGACTATCTGAAATTCAAACCGGAGAGAATTTTATAAAATAGTGAACCTGCCGATTACGGCAGAGCCACTGAGAGACAACACGACTAAAAAATCAGGTTATACAATCAAAATGATTCATATAAATGCATTGAAAAGGAGGACACAACAATGAGTGAAAACAAAAACGTGAAGAACCCTTATGCAGGTACAAAGACAGAGAAAAACCTCAGAGAGGCTTTTGCCGGAGAGTCACAGGCAAGAAACAAGTATACATATTTTGCTTCTGTAGCGAAGAAACAGGGATATGAGCAGATCGCAGCACTGTTTCTCCAGACCGCAGAGAACGAGAAAGAGCATGCAAAACTGTGGTTCAAGGCACTGGGTGAGCTTGGCTCTACCCCGGAAAATCTGCTCAAGGCAGCAGAAGGCGAGAATGCAGAGTGGACAGATATGTATGTTCGCATGGCTGAGGAGGCAGAGGAAGAAGGCTTTACAGAACTGGCAGCGCAGTTCCGTGGTGTGGCTGAAATTGAGAGAGCTCACGAGGATCGTTACCGTGCTCTTCTGAACAATATTGAGACGAACAAAGTCTTTGAGAAGAGTGAAGTGAAGGTTTGGGAGTGCAGAAACTGCGGACATATTGTTGTTGGACTTGCAGCACCGGAAGTATGCCCGGTATGCAACCATCCGCAGGCATATTTTGAGATCCGCAAGGAGAACTATTGAGTATGTCTAAGCTGAAAAAATATTACAAGAAAACAATGCGCTTCATCATTGACAAAGCCATGGGAAATGGCCTTATGCAGGAGGAAAATACAGCAAGTGGAGCGCGTTATATTACACCGGGAATGCCGTCGCTTGCCCGTGAATGCGGTCGGGAAGGAATCGTTCTTCTGGAAAATGACGGGGTTCTTCCACTGACTTCTGATACAAGGATTTCCATCTTCGGAAGATGTCAGCACGACTGGTTTTATGTTGGGTATGGAAGTGGCGGAGACGTTCATCCTCCGTATCAGATCAGTCTTTTTGAGGGACTGAAGAATCAGAACATTCCGGTGAATGAGGAACTGAAGGCGGTGTATGATACCTGGTGTGAGTCGGAAGATCACAAGGCAGATCATGGCTGGTGGGGACATTGGCCTTATTTCCATCCGGAGATGCCTTTGAAGGATTCGCTCGTTCAGAAGGCGGCAAAAACCGGAGATACGGCAATTGTTGTGATTGGACGTGCCGCCGGAGAGGATCGTGAGAATGTACTGGAGCCGGGCAGTTATTATCTGACTGATCTGGAAAAAGATATGCTGAACAAGGTTACAGAGCATTTCAAAAAAGTGATTCTCATCATCAATTCCGGCAGTATTATGGACTTATCCTTTACAAAAGATTATCACTTTTCTGCCATTGTATATGCATGGCAGCTGGGGCAGGAGAGTGGCAATGCTCTTGCGGAAATTTTGAAAGGCACAGCCAGTCCAAGTGGTAAATTAACAGATACTATTGCAGAAAAGTACGAGGATTATCCGAGTGCTGAGAACTTCGGCAACAAGGCATATAACAATTACGCGGAAGATATTTTTGTGGGATACCGCTATTTTGAAACCTTTGCAAAAGATAAGGTTCTGTATCCGTTTGGATATGGATTGTCTTACACGACTTTTGCAATGGAGCCGCTTTCCTTTGTGGAAAAACAGGACAAGATTGAGATTAGTGTGAAGGTTACAAACACCGGTAATTATTCCGGAAAAGAAGTTGTTCAGATTTATTGTGAGCAGCCGGAAGGCACTCTTGCAAAAGCTTCTCGTGTGTTGGCAGCCTTTGGAAAAACAGAATGTCTTGCACCCGGGGCATCCGAGAAACTGACTCTCACAATTGACAAGAAGCAGGTTACTTCTTTTGATGATAAGGGGGAGACGGGCTTTGCCTTCGCCTTTGTTTTGGAAAAAGGAAGTTATCGATTCTTTCTCGGAAACTCCGTCCGTGCTGAAGTTTTTTGCGGTGCTATGGAAGTTATGGAGACCCTTCTTTGGGAGCAGTGTGAGTCTGTTTGCGCGGCGGATCCGGCCCATCTGTTTCAGGTGAAGAAGAATCAGGGACACGGATATGTGTATGCCAGTGACCGGGATCTGAAGAAACGAATTCTGGATAGAATGCCGGAAGAACTGAAGAGAAGTGAGAAGACAAACTATCGCTTCACAGATGTTAAAGCAGGCAAATGCACGCTGGAGGAGTTTGTGGCACAGCTTTCCGACAGGGAACTCTCCGATTTGACTCACGGAGAAGGCAGCATGGGAAGCTCTCTCGGAACAGAAGGAAATGCGGGCGTTTTTGGTGGAATTACCAAAGAACTCAGAGACAAAGGAATCCCGGTAATCGTCACAGCGGATGGTCCTGCAGGACTGAGAATTCGAAGATACACGACACTTCTTCCATGCGGGGCGGCGATTGCAAGCACCTGGAATACCCGGCTTGTAGAGGAACTTTTTACAAAAGAGGGAGAAGAAACAGCGCATTTCGGCATTGATGTGATTCTGTCACCGGGAATGAATATTCACAGAAATCCGCTGTGTGGAAGAAACTTTGAGTATTATTCTGAAGATCCGATGGTCAGCGGAAGCATTGCAGCTGCAGCAGTCCGGGGAATTCAGACGGGAGGTGTCAGTGCCTGCCCGAAACACTTCGCCTGCAACAATCAGGAGACCAATCGAAATCACAATGACAGCCGCGTTTCAGAGCGTGCTTTGCGGGAAATTTACCTTCGAAATTTTGAGATTTGCGTGAAAGAAGGAAGGCCCCAGAACCTGATGACAAGTTACAACAAAGTCAACGGGGTATGGAGTCACTATAATTACGACCTTGCAACGACGGTGCTGAGAAATGAGTGGGGATACGACGGAAACATTGTGACAGACTGGTGGATGCGCAAGTCCAAATCACCGGAATTTCCAATGATCAGTGACAATGCATATCGTGTCAGAGCACAGGTAGATGTTCTCATGCCGGGCAACATGTCTTATGTGAAAAAGGGCTATCATTTTGATGAAAAACAGCTGTCGACCCTCGGCAAACCAGGCGGCATTACACGTGCAGAGCTGCAGAGATCCGCAAAGAATGTCCTGCGATTTGCTTTAACAAGAATGGAATCTGATAGGGTTTAACGATGAAGCTTACCGGGATCTGATAGATTTTTGATGAAAAAAGGTTATAATGTAACTGATGGCTGCGAAGCAGCTATTCCGTTGTCTTGCAAGGAGCAAAGCGGGTTGCAAGAATTCGATTGACGTATATGTAAAGCAACGTCTGATAAGGAGGAAGGACAGTGAAAAATCAGAAGCATGGATATAAAATGATCGCACCGATTGTGATTACTGCGATTGTGGTGCTGTATTACTTTGTGTATTTTGGAGTCCTGATCCATCTTGTTGGCGGAGTACCCGGGTTTCTGCTGGGACTGATACCGGTCCTGCTGGCGGCAACCATGATCTATGTATGTGTGCAAAGAATTAATGAGATAAGGAGCGGTGAAGAAGATGATCTTAGTAACTACTGATTATATCGCAGGAAAAGAATTACAGATGCTCGGCCTTGTGAAAGGAAGCACCATTCAGTCCAAAAACTTTGGAAAGGACCTTACACAGAGTTTCAAAACTCTGGTAGGTGGTGAGCTGAAGGCTTATACAGAGATGATGAACGATGCCAGAGCTCTGGCAACGAAACGAATGGTGGAAGAAGCAGAGCGTATGGGAGCAGATGCGATTGTGAATGTGAGATATTCTTCTGCATCTGTAATGCAGGGAGCAGCGGAAGTTATGGCATACGGAACTGCGGTTAAATTTGTATAATAAGAGCAAGAACGCAGATAAGAAGCCTGCGTTTATAAGGAAGAAGCGAAGCGGACTGCGAATGTCCGCTTGACTTGATAGAAATGGAGTGTATTAGTTATGGAATTTACAAAAGTAGTTAAAGAGCGTTTTTCCTGTAAGAAATTTGATGGACGCAAGGTAGACAGAGATGCACTGAACAAGATTCTCGAAGCCGGACGTCTTGCACCTACCGCAAAGAATCTTCAGGAACAGCATATTTATGTAATTGAGTCTGAAGAGAAACTGGCAAAAATTGACAAGGTAACACCTTGCCGTTATGGTGCCGGTACGGTTCTTGTTGTGGCATTTGACAAGAACAATGTTTTCGTATATCCGGGCGAGAAGAGAGATTCCGGAGTTGAGGATGCGACAATTGTTGCGACACACCTGATTCTCGGAGCTGCAGATGCGGGAGTTGACAGCTGTTGGATTAATTTCTTTGATCCGGAAGTTCTGCATCAGGAACTGGGTCTTCCGGAGAACGAGGAGATTCTGATGATTCTTGATCTTGGTTACGGAGCAGAGGGAAGCAAGCCGCTGGCGAATCATGACAGCCGCAAACCACTGGAAGAGACTGTAAGCTTTCTTTAATATTTTGAAAATTTGATTGCAAGAAAATTCATAAAAAAGCAGAGAATGGATAGGGACCTGATCTCAGGATACTATCACACTCTCTGCTCTTTTTTGTCGCAAAACAAGCAATGGGAGAGAAATTTTAGATTTTGTGTAAAAATGTGGAAAAATCAAAAAAAAACCTACCTAGTCATACAACCCTTCTATTGGTAGAATCAATATAGTGGGATTCGTGTATATATTTCTAGGTGAGGAATGACAGATATGAGAAATCTTTTCAAAAAGAAAACAATCCGCAGAAGAATGATTGTTGTTCAGCTGGCGGTTATTATTCCGGTGATGCTTCTTTTGGGTATTATTTTGTACCAGAGTACCTATTCGATGCTGATGACAACCAATTCGGATGCCTATGAGAAAGTTTTGAAATCTACCGATGCGGTACTTGGAAGCAACCTTGAGTATTACCGGGATATTGCAAGAAATGTTATGGCGGATAAAGTACTTCAGAAGGAACTTCTTGCCAGCAATTTAGAGACGGAGAATGGCAAAAATCTTTCTCAGGCAGCTCAGGTGAGAATCGGCAAAGAACTGGAATCTTTTATGATTCAGTTTTCCGGACTTCAGTCGATTTATATTTTTAATACAAACGGGGAACTTCTTTATCATGATGCGTTGAATGAGGGAAGTTATGTCCGGGATTTGGATTATGAAGAAATTTCCGAAACAGACTGGTTTCGGGAAAGTTCTGAAATGCAGGGATATGAGAAATTCATAGGTTACAACGTGATTACCGGGGAGAACAGTTCCTTCTCCTGTGTAAAGCTTCTGAGAGATCTGGATCATATGGAATCTCTCGGCATGCTGATTTTGAATTTTGATAAGGGGCCATTGAGAAATATTCTTCCCTCCTATGATAACGAGCAGGGTGCATATGCAATTCTGGAAGAACAGTATGGTAATACAAAACTTGTAGCGTACTCTAAGAATTCTCCGCTTTCTCAGGAGGAAATTCTTCAGGAAATCAATGAGCCCGGGGGAGAATATCATTTATGTACTTATGAGGATGAAACCACGGGGTGGAATTTTGCATATTTGATTAACCGGAAATATATTGTAAGAGAAGCGGCAAAAATCAGAGGAATTCTTGTGGAGGTTCTGCTGATGGCCATCGGTGCATTGATTGTTCTGACCATTCTTGTATGCAATCAGATTTCGAAGCCGCTTGCTATATTGAAAGACAATATTATCAAAGTCGGAGAAGGTGAGAGAAACATTCAGAATGAGTATCCGGACGATGAAATCGGTTTGATTGGACGAGAGTTCAGCAAGATGGTCAATGAGAAGCTGTCTCTTTCTGAAAAAGTAACTCAGGTAAAGCTGAAGAATAAAGAAGCGGAACTGGAACAGCTTCAGTCCAATATTAATCCTCACTTCCTCTACAATACGCTGGACTCTTTGTACTGGATGGCTATTCTGCATGAGACAGAGGACATTGCGGAACTAACAAGGGCTTTGAGTGATATTTTTAAGATTGCGCTAAGCAAAGGGGAAAAATTCATTCCTATTCGGGAAGAACTGGATTTTGTCAGAAATTACCTCTATATTCAGAACATTCGTTTTGAAAACAAAATTAAGGTGGAGATCTATGCAGATGAACGTTTGTTAGATCAGAAAATTATAAAACTTCTGCTGCAGCCCTTTGTGGAAAATGCAGTATATCATGGGATAGAGCCAAAAATTGAGGGAGGAATTCTCAAGATTCGAGTGTATCAGGAAGAAAAATATCTCTTCTTTGAAATCTCAGATGATGGTGTTGGAATGAATGTAGAGCAGGACATCAGCAGTGGATATGCGATCCGAAACAGTATAGAGCGCATTCGACTGGTTTACGGGGAAGAGGCATATGTAAAATTCGATTCAGAAATAGGACAAGGAACCAGAGTTGTGATTCGTTTCCCTCTGGATGGTGAGAAGAATGAAAGTAGCATTGATTGATGATGAAAATGTGGTTTTGAAGGGAATGTCCATGGTCCTTGGAAAGGAACCGGATATTGAGATTGTCGGAACAGCGGCTAATGGAATTGACGGACTGGAACTGATTCGCAAGGCACTTCCGGACGTTGTTTTGACAGATATTCGCATGCCGGGACTGACGGGGCTTGAGATGATTGAGCAGGCACAGAAGGAGTTCGGGGATATAGTCTTTATTATTTTCAGCGGATTCAATGAATTCAAATATGTTCAGCAGGCGATCGGTTTGGGCGTTCTTGATTATCTGGAAAAACCTGTGACCATTCCGGCGTTAAAGAGAGTGATGGATAAAGCAAGAAAAATGCTGGAATATCGCCGGAATTATCGCCTTATGACGGAACGTGCGAACAAATTGAACCGTGTGCTTGTGGAGCAGGGAATTTATAAACTGCTGAACGAACCCCAGGAGAGAGAAGAGGAATGCTTGAGAGAACTTCAGGCTGTTTCGGATTCTCTTGTTTATGCCGGCGAGATTGCAGTGTTGTGTACCGGAAGACTTTCCAGCACGAGAGGCTGTGCGGATGATTATCGTCAGATGGTGAATGGAATGACTTTTTCTGTGATCGAAAACCACAGTATTGAGGTTTTTACCCTGACAGTGGATGCCAATCTTTATTTCGTCTATTTCAATATGGAATGTGAGCTCTTTGATTTTCAGAAGCGTATCGAGGAGGCCAAAGAAGCACTTCTGGAACAGGAGATTGAGTTCTCAGCAGGACTTAGCCAGACCTGTCATAGTCTCAGTGAACTCAGAAGAGCTTTTTCCGAGGCAAAAACAGCTCTGGTCTATGGAGAGTTTCTGGAAGAAGAGGGCGTTATGAATGTTGAACGTGTGGAATATGAGTACTCCATTCCCATGGATCTTTCGGGAAGCCAGTATTCCCTGAGCCTGAACTTCCGTCTCCAGAATTACGAGGAGTGCAGAATGCAGGTGGAGAATTATATAGAGAGTCTGGAGAAGCTGGTGCTTCTTCCGGAGATTCTTCGCCATGAATGCCTGGAGCTCGTTTTGATGCTTCGAAATCTTGGAAGAGAAGCCGGATTCGATCAGAACAGCCTTACAGACAAAAATCTTCACGGGGAAATTCAGGAAATGGTTTCTGCAAAAGAGATGATTCGCTGGTGCAAAGAGAAAGCAGACGAGTTGTTTGCTCTTCTTCCGGAGAAAGAGGAGTCAAAAGAAGAAGGAAATCCCGTTAAGATTGTCAGAAGGTACATTCACGAACATTATGCGGAAAGCATTACCCTGGAACTTCTGGCGGAACAGGTACATATGAATCCGGCATATTTGAGCGTTCTTTTTAAGAGAGATGAAGGAACTTCCTACAGCAAATATCTGACCATGGTCCGGATGGATCAGGCAAAAATTCTTCTGGAATCCGGAATGAAAGCGAAGGATGTCTGTGAAAAAGTCGGATATTTTGACTACCGTTATTTCAATAAACAGTTCAAACAGCACACGGGTATGACACCTGACACTTACAAAAAAAGCATACACGCAGGAATCTAAAAAATGACACACCTTCAAAACGGAAGGAATCAAAAAAACGACCTACATATCCAAAAAGAAGGCGGATTTTAAAAGTGACAGTGGAACCCTATAATAAAGACAACAAAACACAGGAGGAAACAATTATGAAAGGGAAAAAAATATCACACTGTCACTGACAGCGGCAATGGCACTCGGAATGATGGCTCCGGCAGCCGTACATGCGGGAGAAGAGAGAACCATCAAAGTTCTTACCATCTGGAACGAAACAGCACAGGGCGGAACTCAGACACTGAAAGCTCTGAGCGACAAATACTGTGAGGAGCATCCGGAAGTAAAGGTTGAGATCGAGGTAGTTGCACAGACCGATCTGCCATCCAAACTGTCCGTACTTGCAGCTTCCAATGCACTGCCGGATCTGTTCATTGAGGCAGATACCGCACAGGCAAACACTCTGATCAGCCAGGGAATGGTTAAGAGCATCGACGAGTTTATCAAGGAGAACGGTCTGGAAGATATGCTCAGCGAATCTGTACATGATGGTTTGATCAATCTTCAGGGAACTAGTGATGTGGAAGAGCTTTATGTACTTCCTACCGAGCAGAATATCGAGGGATTCTGGTACAACAAGAAAATGTTCGAAGAGAACGGCTGGGAAGTTCCGGAAACGATGGAGCAGTTCATGGCAATCTGTGCAGATGCAAAGGAAAAAGGTATTCAGGCACTTTCTGTAGACGGTGTGGATAAATTCTATTTCTCCAGACTTTGGGGTGGATATGTAACTTCTAAGTTAGGAACAGATGCCCTGATTAAAGCAAATGCAGGCGAGCTTTCCTGGAGTGATGATGCATTCCTTGAAGCATATCAGTGGGTACAGGATCTGAACACCAATGGTTACATGGGCGCAGGTGTTACAACAATTGACTCTGCAACTATGAATGCAATGTTCTTAAGCGGAAATGCAGCAATGGAATACAATGGTTCCTGGTTTGCAAGTAATATGAATGATGAAGAGCAGAACAGCCTCGGAGAAGATATCGGATTCTTCGGCTTCCCAAGTGTGGAAGGAGCTGTTGCAGCTCAGACAGATTATCCACAGAACTATGGTACAACATGGATGATCGGCAGCAAAGATTATGATGAAACACTGAATGACTGGCTTGTATATGTATTCTCCGGATATGGTGATGCATCCATGGAAACTCAGGGCATTCTCAGTGGATTTGAGACTAAAGAAGAGCATGAGGCTCCGTTCTATACAAGCATGGTATCTGAACTGATTTCAGGCGCAGGTGCAGCAAGTGTTTGGCCGGAGTACAAAATGTCCAGCCAGGGCATGGATACTTCTCTGAACAACGGTCAGATGCTCGTACTCGGTGAGATGACTCCGGAAGATTTCGGTGCAGCTCTCGACGCGCTTTATGAGTAATTTATTCTTGCTGTAAGATAAGAAGTTAACAGGTCTAATAAGAAATCAAGAAAAGGCTGCCATATTTGAGTGGCAGCCTTTTCTCTTAGATAAGGAGTGAGATCATGAATCGAGTATTAAGCAACAAGAAAGCACTGGCTCTCTTTACACTCCCTGCAATTATTCTGTTCACCCTTCTGGCAATCGTTCCGATCATCTGGTCTTTGTGTTATTCCTTTTATACCGGAATGCCGGGAGTGAATTTTGAATTCAGCGGGTTTGAAAACTTTGTAAAAGTTTTTACAGATAAGAGTCTTCATGAAGGTTTCCTGAGAAATCTGAAATATGTAGCAGTTGTTATGCTGGGACAAATTTCCATTGGATTCATTCTGGCAATGCTTATTAATTATACCGTCAGCAAAGGAAAGAACTTCATCAGAACCTGTATGTTCATTCCGGTTGTACTTCCAAGTGTGGCAGTTGGTCAGCTGTTCCAGAAAATTTATGCGATTGCACCTCAGTATGGACTTTTGAATGCACTTCTGCAGGTGGTTGGTCTGAAATTTCTCATCACCGCATGGGTTGGAGAAGTTTCCACAGCACTGTGGTCTCTGGTAGCTATGGATATCTGGAAAGGCGTCGGACTCTATTGCCTGATTTTCTATTCCGCAATCATTGACCTTCCGGGAGATGTTGTGGAGTCTGCAAAGATTGACGGTGCCGGCACATTCCGTATTATCAGAAGCATTCAGATGCCGTTGTTAAAACCGATCTTCCGAATGAGTCTGATTTTCAGTCTTACCGGATGTATCAAAGTGTATGATACCGTTGTTGCCCTGACAAAAGGTGGTCCGGGAACCAGTACTTACATGCCTTCCATGCTCATGTATGATCAGGCATTTACTTATGGAAACTTTGGCTATGGTAGTGCCATAGCATTGATGATTCTTGTAGAGTGTACGATTCTGACGGCTCTGATCAATAAACTTCTGGGAGAAAGGAAGGAACGTTATGAAGTCAAATAAAATTGGAAAAATCGTGGCATGGATCGTCATTGTCCTGGGACTGATTGTCAGTGTTTATCCGGTGCTCTGGCTTGTTATTTCTTCCTTTAAGACCACACAGGAATTTTCGCTTTATCCATCCTATTCTCTTCCGAAAGCACTGCATTTTGAGAACTATATTGATGCATGGACTTCCGGAAACATGGGTGTATTCTTTAAGAACTCTATTATCTGTACTCTTGGATCTCTGATTCTGATTATTCTGATTGCTCTGCCGGTGTCTTTTGCATTGACTAAGATGCATTGGAAAGGGAAAAAATTTTTTAATCAGTATTTCCTTATGGGTCTGATGATTCCGATTCAGGTTTCTCTGATTCCTGTTTTCCAGATTTTTAAAAACCTGAATCTTCTGAACAATCATTTTGGTTTGATTCTTGTTTATACCGTATTTGGAATGCCGATGACCATTCTCATGTTTACTGGTTTCTTTGAGAGTTTTCCAAATGAGATGCTGGAAGCAGCGGTAATTGATGGCTGCAGCATTTACGGATGTCTGACTCGAATGGTAGTCCCGCTTATGGGAAACTCCATTGTTACTGTTCTGACACTTCAGTTTTTGAACAGTTGGAACGACTTGTTGTTTTCTCAGACTCTGATTTCTGAGACCGGCAAAAAAACAGTGCAGATTGGTCTGCAGATGTTCTCCGGTGCTCATGGTCAGATGGATTGGGGACCGATGTTCGCTTCCATGACGATTGCGGTCATTCCGACACTTGGTCTGTACCTGTTCCTGAGCAAATTCATGATTCAGGGTATGACTGCAGGAGCAATTAAAGGTTGATGAAATCAGATGGATGAATCCTTACCGGCTATAAGGAAGATGAACATAAACTTATTGTAAGTAGAGAGAGGGATATGTTATGACAATCGATACATTAATTGATGATTTGAAACAACTTCCGGAACTTCTTCCGGCAGCAGATCTTTTTCAGGGGAGATGTGATGGCAATCCCAAGGACGAAGAGGGAAAAACTTTTCGTGAGTTAAATGAGATGTTTGATACCTGGAATGCAGAGAGTATGTTATATGGAATAAAAGCGCTTGCTGAGGTTGGAAGAAAAGAAAAAAACTATGTTTATTCTGTATATGACAAGGAGGAGATTGAGAAAAATCCGGATCTTGCCCAGGTAAAAATTCTTCGTTTTCCGGGAGATGCCGATAAGCCATTTGTCGTTCTTTGTGCAGGAGGAGCTTACCGCTCCGTCTGCTCTCTGGCAGAATCCATTCCTGTCGGAGCGGCCTTCCAGAGTATGGGATATACGACCTTCTGTGTTAATTATCGTACCTATGCTCCGGGAGAAGTGCTTTTTCCGAAACCGCTGGAGGATCTTGCCCGGTCGATTTCCTTCATTCTTTCCCACAAGGAAGAACTTGGTGTTCATACGGAAAAATATGCCTTGGGAGGATTCTCTGCCGGTGGAAATCTGATTCAGACCTTTGCACTGAAGAAAGTCGGATATGAAAAATACGGTGTAAAAAAACCGGACATTCTTTTCCCGGTGTATCCGGCAATTTCCTTTGACCTTGTTCCGGACAGTGATAAGGAGTGGTTCTTAGGAGCTGTTTTTGGAGAAAATTACAAAGAGGAAGACATCCAAAAATATGATGTGCTTCCAAACATTGCAAAAGATTATCCCTCCTGTTATATTGTAGTAGCTGAGGATGATCATATGGTAGATGTCTGCAATTCCAAGATGCTTGATCGGAAACTTACGGATCTTGGAATCAAACATAACCTGGAGCTTGGAGAGACCGGGCGGCATGGTTTTGGCGATGGACGGGGAACACCCCTTGAAGGCTGGCCGGAGAGAGCGGCAAAGTTCTGGGAGTCTCTGGAGTGAAAAACATTTAAATCGCGAATCTCGTAAGAGAATTCGCGCACGAGTTCGGCAGTTGCGAAGCAACTTTCTTCTGCCGAACTCTGCGATCCGTCTGAGATGAAGAATAGAATAACGAAGAAAGTAATGAGAGAAATATATGGCAGCGATTAGTGTTGATTTGAATATGAAACGAATTTCCAATGATGATTTTCTGAAAAAGGCAGATGCCTGTGCAAAGGCACCGGTGGAGTCTGTAGTGAAACCTCTTGAGATTGTGCGAGTGGCAGAGAAGGAGAATACAGCGAACTTTTATCCGAAGACAGAGAAAGTGGATGAGATCGGGAATCTGCAGAAACACGCTCTCAAAAAGGGTGAGAAGATTTGTGTGGATTTCGGAGATCATTATGTAGGCTATGTCACATTGAAGCTTGCGTCCGTTGGAAGTCCGCAGGATGCACCGGCATATTTCCGCCTGAAATTTGCAGAGATTGCGAAAGAACTGACGGAGAATTCCGCAGATTATGACGGCTGGGTCAGTCGTAGCTGGATTCAGGAGGAATTGATTCATGTGGATGTTCTTCCGACAGTGCTGACGCTTCCGAGAAGATATGCTTTTCGTTATGTGGAATTGGAAGTGTTGGACACTTCACCGAAGTGGCAGCTGGTTGTGGAAGAAGTTTCCTGTCGAAGTGTGTCTGCTGTTGGAGATCAGGACGTTCCGGAGATTGATACGGAAGACGAACTTTTGAAGAAAATTGATAAGGTCAGCATTCGTACGTTGAGGAACTGTATGCAGGACGTTTTCGAGGACGGCCCGAAGAGAGATCGAAGACTCTGGCTCGGGGATCTGAGAATGCAGGCTCTGACGAACTATGCAACTTTCAAAAACTATGATCTTGTGAAGCGCTGCCTGTATCTCTTTGCAGGTCAGACGAAGGAGGACGGTCAGGTCAGTGCCTGCATGTTCGTGGAACCCAAAATTATCTGCGATGATACCTTCCTCAGAGACTATTCAATGATGTTCGGTGTGACACTCCTGGACTATTATGAGGCAACAAAGGACCTGGAGACTTTGAAGGAACTTGCGCCTTGTGCTTATCGTCAGATGGAAATCGCAGAAGAACAGTTTGATGAAAAAGATACTCTGATTTGCGGAGAAGGCTTTTGGGGCTTCATTGACTGGACCGATGGTTTGGACAAGCAGGCGGCCATGCAGGGTGTGTACATCTACTGTGCAAGAAGAGTAGTGAAGATTGCAGAGATTCTGGAAGACCGGGAGAGAGAAGAGCATTTCCGTTTCGAAGTGGAGAGCAAGATGGCATCTGCCCAAAAGGAACTCTGGGATGAGGAGCAGCAGGTGTTTGTAAGCGGTTCCGAGCGACAGGTAAGCTATGCAAGTCAGGTTTGGATGATTCTCGCAGAAGTCCTTTCTGCAGAAGATGCCGGAAAGCTTCTTGACCGGATTCGTGAGATCAATCCGGACAAAAAGATGGTTTCTCCATTTATGAACCATTACTATATGGAAGCTTTGCTTTTCTGCGGCAGAAAAGAAGAGGCAATGGAATACATGAAATATTACTGGGGCGGTATGGTACTCCAGGGGGCGGACACCTTCTGGGAATTGTATAATCCGGAAAATCCGGCAGAATCCCCTTATGGATCCAGCATTGTGAATAGTTACTGTCATGCATGGAGCTGTTCACCTGCGTATCTTTTGAGAAAAAAATAATAATATGGGAAAAAATATCCCAAATTTGATTAAAAAACTAATACCTTCGGGGTGGATCTTAAACAGGATTTGCCCCGGAGGTATTTTTATCCCATTCTATGCTCTTTTAACAAACAGCATGCCAAGAAACAAGATAAGAGTACTTCAGGCATGCGAAAAGCGCCAAACAGCATGCCCAAAACAAGATAAGAGTACTTCAGGCATGCGAAAATCGATCAACAGCATGCCAATAATCAAGATAATAACAACACAGGCATGCGAAAAGAGAAAAACAGCATGCAAATAAACA
>JAUNAE010000463.1 GCA_030527765.1 Eubacteriales bacterium | reverse complement strand
TCGAATCATCGTAGTCAACTTATTGTAGAACACGTATCCAAGTTTTCCGCAATCCGTCCATTTCTTGCAGCGACTTCTAATCGAAAGTCCGTTTTCTTCAGGTTCTGTATCTACCAGTGTTAAGACTGCCGCATAACCTGTGAAACATTGTACTAACAGAACTTCTCTTACCTGTCCATTCATTGTTTCCATTTCCCAAATTTCTTCGGTATAAGCCACTTTGCTCATGTTATTGGTCCCCCGTTCCATACTTTTTATTGCTTTGTATGCCGTATCGTCATAATATCCAGCACCATTGTATCTGATGTCTCTATCTATTTTGCCCATGTCTATCCTCTTTTCTGTTGATGATTAAGAACGGGATTGAATCCAGATCTGAATCAAACAATTCCTTGCAGTAGAAATAATGAACAGGTTTTATGCCATCATATACACCGATCAGACCAGTTTCCTCGTCCGCAAGAATAAATAAATCATCCGCATCATAGTGAAGCTCATTACGATCTAAGAACTTTTCATTTTGATGACACTTTACGCCAATTCCTACGCAAACTGCTAAAAGAATTAGACAGAGGATCCCTTTTATCCTACTCATCAGACATCACCTGCTTTTCTATGTTTGGAGCGTTCCTCTGAAAATCCTTCCGGGTAACGGGCTTTCAGCTTGTCAATGTTCAGCTGCATGACCTCCGTCATGCTGAACCCGGCTACCGTACACCCAAGTGCCACATACCACAGAACATCTCCCAGTTCCTTTTTCAGATGTTCCTTATCCAGCTCATGACCATGATGCAAGTGCTTTTTTATCATGTCAGCGACCTCTCCAGCTTCTCCCGTAATTCCAAGACCTACGTTGCTGAGATTCCTGCAAGCCGGGTTTGCTGTTCTCATGGCAAGTCGCTGATATTCATTGACACTCATTTTTGTTCGGTCGCATTTTTCGCAAGCATTCATTGCCGCGCCAAAACAGCCATTACAAATCGCATTCAGGAGACTTGCGATATCCAGAGTTTCCAGTATCCCCAGCTCATCGAATGTGTCAAAGATTTTCGGAGACTGAATTGCAAACCAATCTACGTACATTTCCGGTACACCCTGCGGCTCATTTTCAAGTGAAGCCTGAAGACCGGATTCCATGAAATACGCATGAATAATTTCGTGTCTAAGTACCTGTCTCTGGTACACTCCAAAGTCCTCCAGATCACAGTCACGCTCTTTCTCTCCGATTACGATTTTTTTTGTTGTCTTATCAGTGTATCCGTCACAACTGTCCAAAATCGGATCGTCGTGTGCATTGCTGAAAAGAACGGTATATGTCGTTCCTAAAATGTTTACCTCCTGTTCTTTTTCTTCAAATCCCATTACCTTTCTTCCTCTCTTTTTCTTCCTTCCACTCTTGCAGGTATATTCTCTGTTCCCCATCTTCAAGATCCTTTTCCTCTCTACTGCCTGTACTCATAACGGCCAAGATGAAAATGGACAATATTGAGGATGATAACAAAACAAACAGTATCATTTTCATTTTTCCTCCGATCCGCAACAGATTCTGACTGCAACCTCATCTGCGAGTCTCTGTTTCATTTCAGACACTTTCAGTTCACCATCCAGCACTTGTCCAAAAGTCGCGTCTACCGCTCCCAGTGCGCGCATAATACGCTTCTGTCCGAACCCGTATTTGTCGTGCAGCACCTGAGCGAAACAGGTAAGTAATACCTCTACATCGAAATTTGCGGCCTGAGATGAGATTTCATCCTTCATCTTTTTGACGTCAGCTGGGGTAAGATATATTTTCCCTTTCTTATCCTCAATCCGGTTCCGGCGTTCCGCTTTTCGTCTTTCTGCTCTCCCCATCTGTGTAGCCCTCCCTCCTAAACTCGCTCACCTTATGGATCCACTCTTCTACATAATCAACATGGGCTTTACAGTTCTGGCAACGTTCTATCTTTTCTTCGGTCATGGCGTCATAACCGCCATAGCAGAAATTCGCCTGGTGAAGCATCCTGTCTTTATCAGCTGCTGTTTCCCAAATATTTCTGCACTTATAGCATTCCGCTTCCAGGTGACTTCCTTGCTTTCAAGTTTTATTCATCTCCTTGATAAGTTTCATCATTTCCTCTCGGATGAGCACGCATCTTCGGACAATTGACGTTTTGCTGTCTTCAGAGGAAATGTCATAGCCTGCTGTTGGTGCGTAACCTTTTTCCCTCTCAACTTGTTCATATAACGCTATGCTTTCCGATACAGACTGAAATAAAAAGCTGATGTTGGCGGCTCTGTCTGTTTTATTCATTCTCTTTCTCCG
This sequence comes from Eubacteriales bacterium, assembly GCA_030527765.1. The sequence goes on along the minus strand of JAUNAE010000463.1, from coordinate 585 downwards.
TTCTGAGCCTTGATCGCAATCTCACCCGCACAAGCTGCGTATCCGGCAAGATCAACGAAGCTGTCCATGCTGGATCCAGTCGCAATATGTGCGGTCTTCAGAAGTGCCATCATGATAGCCACATCCTTCGCATTAATCTCCGGAACATCTCTTTCAGGATTTGCTGCTTTCAAATACACCTCCCACATCTTTCCAATGGTAGTAAAGTTATCCTCCGGTGTTCCGTAATCCTGTTCACGCTCCCCACAAACACACTGACGTGCTTTTTCAAGAATCCCCGCTCTGCTATATCCCTCGTTAATTACAATCTCCTGCATTCCGTTTTCTCCTCTTCTATAAATCATTACGCATTCACCTCAATATCCTCAAAACAAACCGGTACCTGTTTCTGAATCTCTCTCAGCAGCTGTGTAGCAATTTCCCTCATCTGCGGATGAGCTGCTGCCGAACATCGAAGTTTTAGGAAGTGTCTCCATTCTCTGATATTGGCTGTCATAACCACCTCTGTTTTCAGACTGTTCGGAAGAACAGAACGTGCTTCCTGTGGACTGCATCCCCAATTCAGAAGATCAAAATACGCACTCT
>JAUNAE010000462.1 GCA_030527765.1 Eubacteriales bacterium | reverse complement strand
TTGCTTCGCAACTGCCGAACTCGCACGCGAATCTTCTTACGAGATTCGCGATTTAATCAGTATAATATATTTTATAGGAGGAGTTCGTTTGAAAACAGAAAACAAAATGGGCACAATGCCTGTGAAACAGCTCGTCATCAGTATGTCTGTTCCGATGATGATTTCCATGCTGGTTCAGGCCTTATATAACGTTGTTGACAGCGTTTTTGTTGCTCGCGTCAGTGAGAATGCTCTGACAGCAGTAACCCTCGCCTTCCCGATTCAGAGCCTTGTCATCGCAATTGGCAGTGGTACCGGTGTTGGTGTAAATGCAGTTCTCTCCAGAGCACTCGGTGCCAAGAAGCAGAAAGATGCGGATGCCGCTGCAGGTGCCGGTATTCTTCTCAGCCTCATTCATTACCTGATCATCCTTATGGTAGGATTATTCCTGTCCAAAGCCTTTATTTCTTCACAAACTTCCGATCCTGAGATTATTCAGTTCGGAACGACTTATCTGGAGATTGTCACGATTGTTTCCATCGGTGCTTTCATGCAGATTATGATGGAGCGTCTGCTTCAGGCGACAGGTCGAACAACCCTGAGTATGATTTCTCAGCTCACCGGTGCTGTCATCAACCTGATTTTTGACCCGCTTCTGATCTTCGGTCTGGCCGGTTTCCCAAAACTCGGAATCGCCGGTGCTGCATGGGCAACGGTTCTTGGTCAGTGTGTTGCCGCTGTTCTTGGTCTGATTCTGAATCTTAAGAAAAACAAAGAGATCAACTTCAGCTTCCGGACTATTCTTCATCCGGTCGGAAGTATGATTGCAAAAATCTATCAGATTGCAATTCCGTCCATTCTGATGATTTCCATCGGATCGATTATGACTTATCTTCTGGATCGTATTCTAATGGTATTCTCCGCAACAGCTGTCGCTGTCTTCGGTGCATACTTCAAACTTCAGAGTTTCTTCTTCATGCCGGTATTCGGTATGAACAATGGTGTAGTTCCGATTATTGCATACAACTACGGTGCGCAGAAGAAGGATCGTATTTACGGAACTCTTCGCTTCTGTATCAAACTGGCTGCAGCAATTATGTGCTGTGGAACCCTCGTATTTGAACTTCTTCCGGGTACTCTTCTGGATATGTTCAGTGCCTCTGCAAATATGAAAGAGCTTGGAATTCCTGCTCTTCGAATTATTGCCATTCATTTTCCTCTGGCCGCTGTAGGAATAACTCTTGGCGGTATTTTCCAGGGATTTGGCAAGAGCATGTACTCCATGTTTGTATCCATCGGCCGTCAGCTTGTTGTACTGATTCCTGTTGCATGGCTGCTTGCCCAGACAGGTGATCTGAACGCCGTATGGTGGTGTTTCCTGATTTCCGAAGTGGTTTCTCTTCTCATGTCAGTTCTCTTTTATCGAAGAGTCAAACGAGAGATCATCGAAAACATTTAATCGAATATCCATTTGAGTCAGAAAAAGGCTCGTCCTCATTTTGGGGACGAGCCTTTTTGATTCAATCGATATCCTGCAATCCGCTTTCTGTTAGATATCCGCCTGATTCAGTACGGAGAATCCGTTCTCCGTAAGAAGCTTTTCAGCCGTTTCCACATCATCTACACGAAGTACGGTGTATGCTCCGAGTTTCGTATCAGAAGTGAAGGCATACATGTAATCAATGTTTACCTGTGCACTTCCAAGTACTTTCAAAACTTTGCTGAGGGCACCAACTTCATCCGGCATCTCTACAGCAACGACATCGTTCTTCGTAACGACCGTATGCTCTCCAACAATCTCCATAAACTTATCTGTGTCTGTGGTGATTGCACGGAGAATTCCGAAATCGTTTGTATCCGCAAGACTCATCGCACGAAGATTAATGTCCGCATTGGCAATCAGTTCTACAACCTCTGAGAGTTTTCCCGGTTTGTTTTCCATAAATACAGAAACCTGTTTAATAGCCATAAGTCTCCTCCTTTCTTAACATTTGATGTTATCCTTCTTAGTGAAGTTTTCGATTATCAATCACTCTGACCGCTTTTCCCTCGCTTCTCACGATACTCTTCGGCGCAACCAGATGAATCTTCGCACCGATGCCAAGCATCGTACGCATTGCGCTTTCAAGCTGTTTCTCACGTTTCTGTGTATCAGCAACCTTATCAGAGAACTGCTCCGGAGCAAGTTCCACATTTACATCCAGCGTGTCGGTATTGTTCTTTCTGTCAACGATAATCTGATAATTCGGTGTATATCCCTCATTCAGAAGAACGGTCTCGATCTGGCTCGGGAATACATTGACGCCGCGGATAATCATCATATCATCGCTTCGTCCCATTGGCTTGCACATCTTAACGAAGGTTCTTCCGCAGGAACATTTCTTTCTGGAGAGAACACAGATGTCACGGGTTCTGTAGCGAAGAAGCGGAAATGCTTCTTTGTCAAGAGCTGTGAAAACAAGCTCTCCCTTGGATCCTTCCGGAAGTACTTCTCCTGTATCCGGATCAATGATCTCCGCATAAAAATGATCTTCATTAATGTGCATTCCGGTCTGTTCGCAGCACTCAAATGCAACTCCCGGACCACTGGTCTCTGTCAGGCCGTAAATATCGTAAGCCTTAATGCCTAGACTCTTCTCAATGCTCTGACGCATCTCTTCCGTCCATGGCTCTGCTCCGAAAATACCTGCTCTCAGCTTGTTGTCTTCCGGTTTGTATCCTGCTTCAGCAAGAGACTCACCCAGATATGCCGCATAAGACGGGGTACAGCACAGAATGGTAGCTTCCAGATCCATCATAAACTGGATCTGACGTTCTGTATTTCCTGAAGACATCGGAAGCGTCATACTTCCCACTTTGTGAGATCCACCATTCAAACCGGCACCACCGGTGAACAGTCCGTAACCATA
>JAUNAE010000461.1 GCA_030527765.1 Eubacteriales bacterium | reverse complement strand
TCTGCATCTTCAGAAGTTTCTGTTTCTTCGTCCTCACCCAACACTTCTCTCAAGAGGGACTCCCGATGTTCTTTCACTTCAGCATCCGCTTCTTCCACTGTAATAAATCTCGGATTTGCAATGGACTGCGCATCTTTCAACATTTTCAGCATTTTTGCCTGAGAATCCGCCGGGCAATCGATAATTCTTAATTCAGAAGATTTTCCATACTTGGATTCTGCCAAAGGTGTCATATCCCCATTCTCCAGGTACGGAATATACAGGGTATCATACAAGAAATTGATATTCTCAAATTTTCCAATTACAGAGATATCCTGCAGCGGATTTCCATAAAGTGTCAGATATGCATATCTTCGCTGCGGCGGCAGCATGCTGATATCCGAAATCCGGTTATTATCCAGAAGAACTTCCACTGCTTTACCGGAAAGTGCAGATAACACGGAAATGTCACTGATCTGATTATACCCAAAATCCACATATAACAGCTTCGCAGTATTCTCGGAAAGAGGTTCCAGGCTCTGAATCTCATTATGACTTACTAACACTGCATAAAGACTCTCTTTGCCTTCCAGACCCTCAAGACTTGTAAGCTTGTTATTATCCGCAATGAAAACTTTTAAGTTACTGCTGCCTGCTAATGCTTTCGCAGAAGTCACCTGGTTATTTGAGATATTCAAAAGTTCCAGTTTATCGAAATTATTTTCCAGGAAGCTGATGTCAGTAATCTGATTATCGGATACACTGATATCTTTTAGTTCTGTACTGTTCATAAGCCCGCTCACATCACTGATCTGGTTGTGATCTGCATACAATACTTTTAGCTCAAGCATTTTTTCACAGGCGCTCAGATCTGTAATCTGATTATCGGACAACCACAGAGAATACATCCGGTTGCAGGATGCCAGTTCTGAAATATCAGAAATTTCATTTCCTTTGACAGAGAGCCACGTAAGACTCTCCCCGGAATTTCCAAGTCCTGACAGACTCTGCAGTTTGTTATTATTGAGTTCTACAGTACTAAGAGTAGAAATTGCATTCAGTGGTGAAAGATCTTCCACCTGATTATTGTTCAGATAAACCATTCTCATACTGGTTGTTGCCAATGCTTCTACAGACGTCACCTGATTATCACTCAAAACCAGGTTTTCAAGCTGCGTACAGGTTTTCAGTGGTGTGATATCCGAAATCTGATTGTTCGGCAGCTCCAGCTGTCGCAGTTTTTCATGATTTTCAAGTGGAGTAAGATCCGACACTGCACAGTTCTCAGCAACAAGTTCTGCCAACTGATCCAATGGCGCTGCAAAACTCAAAGAATCCAGACCGGAATCATTAACTTTGAGAGATTTCAGATTCTTACATTGACTGATACTCTCCGAAACCCCATTTGAAAGATTCATTTTTTTGATTACAAGACGCTCTAATACAGGCATCTTTTCCAAAAACTCAAGACTGGTAAGTCCTTCTGCTTCAAGATACAACGTCTTCAGCTTTGGAAAATGTCTCAGGAATGCCCCGTCATCTTCCTGACAAACCACACTCACTTTCAGAAACTCCAAATTCGGAAAGTCTGCACCAAATACAGCAGTCGTATCCGTCGGAGCCGGATCCGTCAAAGCAATATTATCAAATTGAAGCTCTTTCAGATTTTTCATAGATGCCAAAGTTGAAAGACTTGTAAAACCGGTGCTCTCTTCAATAAGAATTTTTTCTACATTCTCATTTTGTGCCAGTTTTTCCAGAGTCTCTTCACTCACATCACAATGCCAGAACTGTACATTTGTTATATTTTTGCCTATGCCTTTGATTTTTGAAGGAGTCACTGTTTCGCGGTTAAATGAACAAGTTGTCGACGTACCAGACGATCCTGATCCGGGTAAATTCTTTCCTGCAATTGCTGCAATCACAACCAGAAGAAGAGCTCCCAAGGCAATCAAAGGTGCCTTCACTTTCGATTTCTTTTTCTGCTTCGGACGTTTCATCCCTTTGCCTGCGTTCGAAGCAGTGTCCATGTCCGCTCTTCTCTTCCCCGGTTTCTTCACAGGAGCTTCCTGACGTGCTTCTCTTTGCACTTCTTCCCGGCTTCTTCCCGATGCTTCTCTGCGAGCTTCTTCTCGATTCTTCACAGGTGCTTCTCGACGCACTTCTTCCCGATTCTTCACAGGTGCTTCTCGTCTCGCTTCTTCTCTGTTCCTTACCGGGGCTTCTCGACGTGTTTCCTGCGGTCTGCCAACAGAAGCGGACTGTGTGGATAAACTCTCCTCCAATTCCTGAATTGTGCGAATTCGTTCATCAGGCTTAATCGCCATACCACGCAGCAGGACAGCCTCTTCCTCCGGAGTGATCGCAGCACCTTTCTCCGTCGGTGTAGCCATGTCATCCTTGAACGCTCTCTGCAAACTATCCGGAGGTGTAATTCCGGTCACACACTTGTATAAGGTCGCGCAGATTGCATAAACATCCGTCCAGCTTCCCTGCATTTCCTTTGACATATACTGTTCATAAGGTGCATACCCCGGCTTCACCGCCATCGTCACCGTTCTGTCCAGTTCCTGGCCAAGATCAAGGGAAGAACCAAAATCCAGCAGTTTCAAATTCCCGTTCGGAAGAATTCTGACATTATCCGGACTGATATCCCGGTGAATCAGCCCCTCCTCATGCATTCTCTGAACCGTTTTGATCAGAGGAAGCATCATATTCCATGCCTGTGCAAAAGAAACCGGTCCTTCTCTTTTGATCTTTGTGCTGAGATCCTCTCCCGACAGATATTCCATCACAAGATAGGCTTTTCCATCCTCTTCAACATAATCCCGTACATTCACAATACCGGGCTCATTCGAGTACTTTATAATGAACCCATAAATTAAGACAAAAAAATCGTTGTTTCTAAGTTGGAT
>JAUNAE010000460.1 GCA_030527765.1 Eubacteriales bacterium | reverse complement strand
AAGTGAGCAGCAAATGCCAGAGATTTATAATCTGCTTCCACCAATCTGCGAGAAGTTAGGAATCGAGGTTCCGGAGCTTTACTATGTGCGTTCAAAAGAAATGAATGCAGCCACAGGTGGCAGTGTGCATCCTTATATCTTTGTAACATCTGAATTGGTAGATAAGGTTCCTGCGAATTTAATTGCCAGTGTGCTTGCACATGAGTGTGGCCACATTGCAAGTAAGCATTATTTGTATCATTCCATTGCGCGACAGATTATTCAGGAAATTGATAACAGTCCACTGGGATATATCCCTGGAGTAAATCGTATCCTTACTCCATCCATGGTAAAGGCATTCTTATTCTGGGAAAGATGCAGTGAGCTTTCGGCAGATCGTGCAGCAGTTCTTTGTGATGAGGGAGCGGAGCATACAATTGATATGCTTCTTCGCATCCATGGATATGATGCTGAAAAAGTGAATCGAGATGAATTTCTGAAGCAGGCAATGGATCTTCATGATTTTGTGAACGAAGAAAACACAAACAAAGTAATTGAAGAAATGCTTGTGCAGGGAGATAGTCATCCTCGTTTGGCAACAAGAGTATATGAAAGCTACGCTTGGTCTCAGACTGACCAATTCAAAGGGATTCTGGACGGTACTTACAAGAAAATTGAAGAAGTTGCTGAGCCAGAGAATATGGAAACCGCAGAAGTGATTTCTGCTGAAGTGAATGTAAAAGAAGCACCATCTATTACTGTTACGGAAGCTGATATTAGAGACGAACTTGACCGCGTAAATAAAGAATTGGATCGATATACCAATCATGCAGATAAAGGTGAATATGCGATTGCAGTCGGAGTTGGAATCGTTGCAGGGATTATTGATTCCATATACGTGGGAGAGACCGTAATCATAGACGGAGATCTGGCGCTTTCTCATAAGCAGGTAAACCATTTTATTCAGGAGTATGCGGATCTAAGAGGAATCGGCAAAGATAGACTGAAAGATGCTATTTCGGAATTAGAACAGACATTTAAAGTTGCCCAGGATAATGTATGGAAAGGAGCAGGAATTGGTGTGTCTGCAAAGAATCATCATCTTGCGGATCTTGCACATCATCCGACGCCACTTGGATTATTGTCTGCAATTATAGTGCAGTTCCTTAGAGTCGGTACATTCGTCAATCGCGATGGTAAGTGGCATTTCAAATTTGTAGAGACTTCAAAAGAGGATATTTTAAAGATTGCTATACCGGCGGTATTGACGGGAATTTTGAACTGGCTGGTATACGTTAATGAGAAAGACTATACAGAGGAAACCGGAAAAGAGGTTCCAAAGGCAATTCATCGTATTGCACATATTGCGGCATCAACGCCTCTTCTGATTGAAATTGCAAAATGTGCAGATAACTGGTTCGGACATCTTGTTAGTGATATGGGAGGATCGAAGAATACAGCCGGGGCAGGCATGGGTATACCTGGTGTTTTCATTTCCCTCTTATATGAAATTGCTTCTCTGCCAGTTCTGAAAGATACAAACTTGCCATATATTGTGGATGATTTATATGAACATCAGAAGTTGGATATGCGTCATGAGCTTGCAGCTCTTCATGCAGCAAAGAAGCAGGCAATTCCTGTTCTCTTTGTAGAATTATATACACGTGTTCTGTATTTCTCTGCTGAGCTTGGAAAAGAAACTGCGAGAGTCGAAATGGAAGGCGGAAGTCTGAAAGATATTAACTGGAGAAGAGTGATTCCGTTCGGTAATAGATCCGTTGATCGTATGCTGACAATTGCATCTATGACGTTCAATGTTGCTGATACGGCTGATGCTGCTGTTCATGCAGCAATTGAGTCACAAGGGAATTGGATTCTGTTCTCCGGTAGATTTGTTGCCAGATACAACTATGTTGGAGCTGGAAGGGCAGTATATGCAATTGTAAAAGAAATTTCATCTGAGAAGAAAGAAGCAGAGCTGATTCATCAAAAGCTGATTCTTACAGAAATTCAGACAAGAGCAATGGTTGAAAGACTCGAGGAATATAAAGCATGGCTAGAAGAAAGAGTGACAACTTTCTTGGCTGAGGATATTGCTGAGTTTATGAATGGATTCGAAGATATTCAGAAGGGGATGGAGACAAAGGATTCTAATCTGATTATTCATGGAAATGTCACTATCCAAAAGGTACTGGGACGTAAACCTCAATTTACCAATCAAGAAGAATTTGATGATCTGATGGAGTCAGATGAGGCATTTGTGCTATAGGGAGGAACTGTAAATGGCAAAATTTGATTTTGGAAAAGGCCTGAGGGATTTGCAGAACAAGATACAAGATTCTGCTGAAACTGTAAAAAAATCGGCTAAAGAAATAAAGATTCCAGAAAAGATAGATCTGGACGGAGTAAAAGGATTTGCGGAAAAAGCCGCTGAATCTGCAAAGAAGACGGCAGGAACTATAGCAGATAGTACTAAGAAAACCGTTGGCGAAGTTGGAAAGAATATTGAAGAGGCAACGAAAAAGAAATCCGAAAAAAAGGAGAATGTTGCAGATGGAACAGTGCAGGTTTTATCTACAGAATCTGCCATTAAAATCATTTACTATTTGATCTCTGCTGACGGAGAAATCAATGAGAGTGAAATGGAAAAGTTCAACGAAATCTGTGTAAACCTCGACCCAAAGTTTGATGAATATAAGGATACTTTGATTGCTTCGTGTAAGAAGGAACTGGATAAGGTTATTGATGACGGAGACTACTACGATGTACTTCAGGATGCTGCTGAAAATGCAATACAGAAATCAAGACCAAGGCAGGATTCCTTTATCACACCAAAGCTACTTCTGTGGGACCTGTTGACGATTGCATATAGTGATGACAACTACAACGAAGCTGAAAGAAAACTGATGAAATATCTCG
>JAUNAE010000459.1 GCA_030527765.1 Eubacteriales bacterium | reverse complement strand
TTACTCCTTTTATCTACGAAATATTTCTTCAACTTCCGCTTTCCATCAGGGGCTGCCTTTGCTATAATATTTGTGAAAATACGTGCATATGGGCAGACTTATCCTGATGAATCGGAATTAGTTACTGTTCCATGAGGCTTTGTCAGAGCCTGCATAGATTTTTTGATGTGTTATGAAATGTCTCTGTTGTCAGCAGAGGCATTTTTACTTTTTTAATAAGGACAGTAATTCCTGCAATATCACTTGCAGTTCCTCCCATTCAGAGGAATCACTTCCCTTTAATATATGGCTTAACTCTTCCAGTACCTTAGCCAAACGTTCAGATTTATATCTTCCTGCAACAATCTCTACCGTCTGTCCAAGAACAGCTGCCCTGTAATATTCCCCCTTAGGAATTCCAGCAACTTTAATTCTAGCCTCTACTAGCTGCCTCTCCTCATCGCTTAACCAGAACGCGATTGTATTATGTCTTTGTCTTGCTTCTCTTTTACACGGCACCAGCATTACCTCCTCCTATACTTCCCAAAGCATCAGCTATCTTGATCTGAGCATCCATTGATGCATGACAATAGGTTTCGATAGTTGTAGTCACACTACCATGGCCTAATCTTTTAGATATCTCCATTGGATTAAATCCCATATTCACCAACATAGATGCGTGGGAATGTCTCAGGCAATGGACGGTAATACGTTTTACCCCACTGGCTTTAATTCCACGATCCATTTCATGTTCAAAAAAGCGTTTCGTTTTTTCAGGAAACAGCCTTGATTTTGCTCTTGGTCGATATAGCGTGGACATATATTCTCTCAAATCCTCTGCCAGTTCCTCATGAATCGTTATTTCTCTATTGGAATTTTCTGTTTTTGGAGTAGAAATTATATCTTTTTTACCAAGCCTGCTGTAAGATTCATCGATTCGAATCGTTCTATTGTTCAAATCTATATCCTCCACCTTGAGGGCTAAAAGTTCTCCTACTCTTATTCCTGTCCAGAACATAATCTGGAAGCCTATCCAGGATTCATGTTTATCACTGACTGCTTCCAGAAACTTCTGAAATTCTTCCAAAGTCCAAAACGGTCTCTCATCTGCCTTACTCTTTCCCATTGACCCAGCTCTCTTACAAGGATTTTCCTTTAATTCATAAAAACTAACCGCATAATTCAGAACTGCAGAAAGCTGATTGTTAATGGTTTTCAAATATGTTGGCTTGTATCCTTTTGCCATCATTTCTCCCTGCCATTTTCTTATCCTCGGAACAGTAATTTCATTGATTGGCAAATCTCCAAAATAAGGAAGCACCTTACTTTTCATGAGATATTCCTTATTCGACATGGTAGTTTCCTTCAAACGATAGTTCATATCTTCTTTGTAGATTTCCCAAAAATCATTCAACCTCATTCTTGGATCTGAGGCTTGCTGGAGCATAAAATGCATCACCCAGTCCTCTGCCTCTTTCTTGGTTTTGAATCCTTTTCTGGATGTTTTTCGTCGTGTCCCGGTCCAATCTGTATATCGAAACTGAATATGCCAAGTACCGTTTGCATCTTTTTTCGCATTACAAGCCATTAGACAGCCACCACCTTTCTATGTGATCCGCCGAAATATCTTTCGTCAAAATAGTCTTTCGGAATCTTGCCTTTGACAACCAAGTATCCCTTTTCTTTAAGTTCCATATTCAATTGTTTTACAATGCCGTAAGAAGTAGTTCTTCCTACGCCCATCATTCCTGCCACATCCGCGGCAGTATAATAAAGTTTTTCCTGCATAAATTATTTCCTTTCATTACTAATCAAAATTAACGTGTTAACACCAACAATCGGCCTGATGATAGGATTTCATCACACATACGTTTTTTCGTATCTCCGGGAATCCCCCAAGCTTCTCCCATTACGTGCGACGGATTTTCACCGCTCAAGCTGTGGCTGAGAAGGAGTATCATTTTGGCTGTCATCGCGATAGAGTTTCCAATGCTCTATTTGGGATATCCTCATTTATCGCTCTACTTTATTAAGTGTCATCGCGTGAGTTCCACATCGCTCTTTCCTATGTAACCGATTGCGTCTTATTCAGTTTTCAAGGTTCTTTCGCATGAAATAGCTCCATGTGTGTGCGTATCTTTTGGTACGTTTTCTTGTATAATACCGTATCTTTTGATATGTGTCAACATTTTCTACTTGAAATTCCGTATCTTTTGATATAATATTTATTCAAATGATACGTTTTTGCCATTTTTAAAAAATCAAACAGATAGGAGTGCTGACTATGACAATAGGAGAAAATATTCGACGTATTCGCAAAGAACGTGGACTCACTTTAAAACAACTAGGAGATGAAATTGGTGTGAGTGAAGCGTATATCCGCGCTTATGAATCAGGCCGCCGTAATCCCAAACAAAAAAATCTGGAAGCCATTGCTACAGCACTTCATGTTAATGTAGAAGCGTTAACCGGTGCAGATTTTGATGGAATAAAAGCCATGCATAAGTTATTTCAGGTTTTTCGCGCATACAGTGGGGAAATGATTGAATACAAGGACAAAGATGGCAATGATCAGATTGCTGTTAGCTTTGGAAGTCTCATACTAATGAGATCTTGGTTTGAACGATATGAAGAATTTCAGAACGAAATTAAAAAATGCGAACAGATAAAAGATATAACAGAACGAGCAAATGCTCTATTAAAAGCAGAAAATGATTTCAATTTATGGATGGACATTTATCCTGAATTTGAATCCTGGCCGGACAGACTTGCCATCCAGCAATCTCATGATCAGATTATGGATCAGATGGGACTTCATCCTAAGAATGAAAATTAAATCACCGGGTAAAAATATGTCAGAATAAAAACTGTACCCAAAATGTACCCATTGCAATTTAAAAAAGCTCTGCAAACCGCTTATTTACACGGTTTGCAGAGCTTTGATGT
>JAUNAE010000458.1 GCA_030527765.1 Eubacteriales bacterium | reverse complement strand
GTTCCTTTTCTTTAATCTGCTGAGCAGTATAGGCTTTAATAATGTCTTTCTTTTTCGCGTATTTCATATCGCCATAGAAGTTATAGCATCTGCAGCAATACATTAAGTCAAATGCCATCAAATGAAGGCTTTCATCATAATAGTAGTGGTCATTATCCTTAAATAGTGCATCATATTTTTCAAGAAGACTCGAATGCTCCTTTAAGGCCTGAACAATAATCTCAGCCATCTCATAGTAGTTGGTCAGATTGAAATATGATCCGGCACCAAGATCTTTTCCATATTCAATACGCAGAGCAAATTCTTCCGCATCACTATATCTGTATACGAAATGTGTTTCCGGAGCAAAAAATGCCAGATAACAGGACACCGCATGTCTATCCTGTTTATATCGATAAAATCGAGGGAACAATTCCTGTCTGATTTCCTCTGTTTTATCCAGAAAATCATCCATATGACGTTGCAATTCTGCAATAGATTCATACGGAGCAAATAACAAATCTTTAAACAGAGCTTCTATCTCTTCCGGCTTCTGCTCAGCCATCTTAACAATTCCCATCGTCGGAGAAATCATACTATTATTAATCATGATGGAGCTTCGTTTCATAGCCGCATCAAATAATTTTGAAAATGGAAGAGTAGTGGCTGCTTCAGAAAACCATACGTCACGAAAGCCGCGAACAGCTCCCCACTTAAATTTTTCATCATGATCAGATCCATTGATCATGTAATAATTTTCTTCATATCGATCAATAAGAGTATGTAAGTTTTCTAAATTCATACCATTAACACCTCTAATTCTCACAGCATGATTTTATTTATCATCCCAGCGTTATTGCTTCCGGCGCGATTATCACTCGGCGTCTTTCCAATGGTAACCATATAACGTGGATCACCTTGGTATGTGATCTTATAATGCTTACCGTCATCAGAGATTTCAAATCCCAGACTCATAAGCTCCTGTCTCATTGCTCCGGTTAATGTCTTATATCCTTTAAACAGATTTTTGACTCTCTGCTTTCTTTCATCACTTAAATGCTGATACGGGTTATTTGCAAGTATATCCTCCAGAACATCATACAGACGAGTGCCTTTTTCAGTATTGTTAAGAGCATCTGCCAATACGCCCAGCACCATATCCTTTACTTCTTCCGGATAGAAATCTTCCTCATCACCCTGATATATAATTGGCATCGCATCGGAAGCATTCATCTTTGCACGAAGTCCAAAGTTTTCCATCTGCAGAGCTTCATTTGCTCTTGATAATTCCTCCAGTTTCTTCTGAAGGCTCTTGATATCCTCGTCAAATTCTTCATAAACCAGATTGATTTCTTCTTCCGCACTCTGCTTTGCACTTTCTGCTTCAGTAAGTCTCTGAATTTGGTTCTGAAGAGTATCAGACATCACGGCACTATTCACTCCCTGCCAGGTATATAAGATATCCATACGCTGAGAGTTCCAATACTGGATAACATGGCGGATGACCTTTTCCAATCGGACATCCATATTTCCGGTAGCGCTGCGGAATAAAAATCTCTTACGATTTACACCTAAGGAAGGGTAGTAAATACGGACAGCCCCATATTCCTCTACGGTTTCTCCGCAAATTTCTGTACACTTCCTGCATGTCTCTTTACTTTCCTCAACAAGAACATGAGCAGCTCCCTTTAGTCTGGAAGCCAACCAGGAAATGCTCAGCGGGTCCTGGTCTGCAAAATCTTTTGCCACATAGACAACTGGCAGTTCGTAATACTCCTTGTTTGTTATAACCTGCTGAACGGTCTTAAGATTGCTATCAGTAATCATAATCGGATCTCTTAACACTGGGAGATCCTGATCATCCTGTAGATATCCATGTTCAATCAGCAATGATATAAAGTGCGGTGTGGAGAATGCAGCATTCATCTCCAACGCATCTTCACTAAAGGTACGGTCAAGACGAATTGCTATTTTTCTTTCTGCGAAATTAACAACAAAGTCCGTATCCCATACAACTTCATCTGCAGTGATCTTTTCATGGCGCACTGCCAGAATATCTTTTTCTGGATAATCTATAATTTCTACGGAAAGCTTGTCTGTGCCAAACTTAATATTTCTTTCACCGTTCCAGGACACACCCAGGACGATGTTTTCTTTGTACTTGGCGCTTTGATTCCAGAGGGAGACAAGCTCTATGAAATTTTCTTTTGTAAGTTCTTTATTTACATCAAGAATTGTTGAAAACAACAGCATGCCATCACCATCCTTTGTGTTCTATTTTAAAACTACGCTAACTTTATAAGTGCAGAAGAGAAGTTTAACTTTCCAGTTTCTTCTTGGTCATATAATCAACTGCAGCCTGCAATCTTCGATATGTATCTGCCGGTCTTTTAGCAAAATCAGCAATTAATGTCTTCTCAATAATTGCACCTTTTTTTACTGCCATAATGCTTCCATCAGCAAATACATACTGTACATCCCCATACTCAAATCCAATGTTTGCAGCATCTTTGTTAATCTCAGCATAATTTACGCTTCTCTTTAACTCAGAGTAGAAGCGGAACTTCTCCTCTGATTCAATCAAAAGTTCTGGAACAAATTCACTATGCTGGAGTAAGAACAGATTTGTGTAATCACAAGGGAACCCATGCTCCTTCGGTTCGATTATCTGATCAAGCTTCTCCCACTTGCGAACAGCAAACCGATAATATGGCTCCTCAGCATTTGCATGTGTAAGAGGAACCTCCTTGATATTCTTCCTGCGTACTATGGTTGTCCTGAGAACTTCACCATAATAACGAATGCCGGCATCACTACCAAACTTATTCTTTGTCTGATATAGGGCCACATAATGAATCGGGAGTCGATCATCCGGCACCTGTTTCTTCGGAATATAATAAAAATTATTTTCGAAGCAAACATCAAACTGCTGTCTTGATCGGAAGGTTCCGATC
>JAUNAE010000457.1 GCA_030527765.1 Eubacteriales bacterium | reverse complement strand
TATTTAGTATCCATATCTGGTATTTATATCATATATTGACAATTTTAATGTAATTCTGAATTATACTACTGTTTTTCTGCTACTGTTTTTTCTTTCCGAGTCTTATATCTTCTACGTAATCGCTCAATTCATCCGACAGATTATCAAACAGATAGGACTTGCTGCTCTGTCTGCGTTCTTTCCATTCTGTCATCGTCTGCTGTTTTCGCAGTTCCAGATCTTCTTTCAGATCTCTGGCAGACATACGCAGGGCACCCTGTCCCATAATAATAACCTGTTCCAGTCCATCCGATGTTGCTACGGTTACTTTATAATCTTTGCTCAACTTATGAACTGTTTTTTCAATATACTGGTCCGCTGTTTCCGCTTCTTTTGTATATACCACATAAATATTGTGATATTTCAGCACTTCCTCGGCATGTCCTTCTATTTTGTATGCATCAAATACAAGGATCAAATTCATGCCCGTATATCCCTGGTAATTGCTCATGATATCAATCAGTCGCGTTTGTGCGGCATGCAGATCATCCGATGCCAATTCCCGCAATTCCGGCCATGCGTAGATAATATTGTATCCATCAATCAACAGATATTCTTCCTGAGTATTTGCTTTTTTTCGAGTGCTTTTGGTCGGTGTTGAAGAACTCTGATACGTTTTCCGTTCTGTGAAGCGTTGTCTTTTCACAGGTCCGAAAGTCCGTTCAAAAATAGCCTGTAATTCCTTGTCTTCTTCATAACTTCCCATACCGGAAGATCTGGAAGAGCGACCGGAATTCATCTCCTGTACTTCCACTTCTGTCGAATCCGAATCCAATTGCGCCCCTTCCAGATGCATGTACTCTTCCACCTGATTCCATGGAACAACAAAGCCTGCACCATGTGCACAGAAAACAGATCCTGTCGGATTCAGCAAATCTCTTTCCGAATCATAGCCGATCGTTTCAACCACAGCATCCTGTTCACTGCAAGGCTGATATCCCCCCAGTTCGCAGAAAAGTCTGCCGCGTCCGCCTGTATATGCAAGGACTTCTTTTTGATAGTCCCGCATAGCGGATACCGGAGCCGTTCCCCTGATCACAGACATATCTTCGTCCATTTCCGGAGGCAGAAAAGTTCCCTGCATTCTCTGGATATCTGAAATTGCTCTTCCTGACATTTCCGTCGGAATTTCCATTCGAAATTCATAATATGGTTCCAACAAAACAGATTTTGCTTTTTTCAATCCCTGACGAATTGCCCGATATGTCGCCTGGCGGAAGTCACCGCCTTCTGTATGTTTCAGATGTGCTTTTCCACTGATCAGTGTAATCTGCATATCCGTAATCGGTGAACCGGTCAAAACACCAATGTGTTCTTTTTCTTCCAAATGTGTCAAAATCAGTCGCTGCCAGTTTCTACTAAGTGCGTCCTCGCTGCATGAGGTAAAAAACTGAAGTCCGCTTCCCGGTTCTCCGGGTTCCAGCATCAAATGAACCTCCGCATAATGACGCAGCGGTTCAAAATGGCCAACACCTTCCACAGGTTCCGCTATGGTTTCTTTGTATACAATACTTCCCGAACCAAATTCAACCGCAACCTTAAATCGTTCCCAGATCATATGCTTCAGGATTTCAATCTGCACCTCGCCCATCAGCATCGCATGGATTTCGCCCAAATGTTCATCCCACACAATATGAAGCTGCGGTTCTTCCTCCTCGATCTGTTTCAGTTTTTTCAGCATCTGATGCACATCACACTCCGGAGGAAGCTTAATTTCATAATTAAGAACCGGCTCCAAAAGCGGAAGTTCCGATTCGCTTTCGGCTCCCAGTCCCTGACCCGGATAGGTCTGCGTCAAACCGGTAACCGCACAAACTGTTCCGGCAGCGGCCTCTTTTTCTAATTCAAACTTTGCACCGGAATAGATTCGAATCTGATCTGCCTTTTCTTCCCAGATTTCCTCTGGCTGTCCATGACGAATCGCAAAATCTCTGTCCGGTCTTCGATTTGTTAAAATCTCTTTTACCTTTAAACTTCCACCTGTTACCTTCAAATAGGTAAGGCGATTTCCCTGTTCATCTCTGGCAATTTTGAATACCTTGGCTCCAAACTTCTCTTTGTACTGAGGAATTTGTGTGTATTTTTTGATTCCCTGCAAAAATTCCGTCACACCCGTCATCTTTAACGCCGATCCAAAGAAGCAAGGAAACAATATACGCTGCGAAATACATCTGCGGATTTCTTCCTCATCTACGGCATTTGTTTCAAAATACTGTTCCATCAATGATTCATCGCATGCCGCAACATTTTCCATAAACACATCGTCTGACTGATTCGAATCAAAATCTATACAATTCGCGTCCAGTCTCTTTTTCAATTCCTCCAGCAGACTTTCTCTATCCACATCCGGCTGATCCATCTTGTTAACAAACAAGAATGTAGGAATCCGATACTGACGCAGAAGCTTCCATAATGTCATGGTATGTCCCTGCACACCATCAGCACCGCTGATGACCAGAATTGCGTAATCCAGAATCTGGAGAGTTCTCTCCATCTCTGCCGAAAAATCGATATGTCCCGGTGTATCCATTAATGTAATTTGTAAATCTTCCATATCCAGAACGGCCTGTTTGGAAAAAATGGTAATCCCACGTTCTCTCTCCAGTTCGTACGTATCCAGATATGCGTCTTTATGGTCAACCCTGCCCAGTTTACGGATTTTTCCGCATTCATACAGCATGCCTTCCGACAAAGTCGTCTTTCCGGCATCAACATGAGCAAGAATTCCTATCACAAGTTTTTTCATTGTAATCTCCTTTACATACCGCTCTATTTTACCACATACCTGATAGGATTGTATACAAATAAAAAGGCGGCCGCAGATGCGACCGCCAATTCTTTTTCCTTTTCTATCTACCTGTCACTTCTTTGAATTCATCCAGAATGCTCTGATCCGGAGCA
>JAUNAE010000456.1 GCA_030527765.1 Eubacteriales bacterium | reverse complement strand
GAGTCGCCGGAGCTATGAGCGGAATCCTAAATCCCACAAAAAAAGTGATTGAGCCTAATTTAATACGAGAAAGGAGCATTTATCATGCAAGACTACACCACTATTATTGGCACCATTGAAATGCGTCAGAGGGGCATTTCATACGGTGACTGCCGAGCCCGGTACGGGATCGGCACAAGTACGATCACTCTGATCATGAATCGCTTTAAGGAATCAGGAAAAGATCTTGATTCGCTTAAACAAATGTCCTCTGAAGAGGTTGAACGGCTCTTTTATCCACCGGAGAACGTTCGAAGAAAAGATGCTTCGGTAATGCCGGATTATCAGACTGTTTATAATCGACTGACTGCCCCTGGAAGTAAAGCAAATCTCTTTTACATGTGGCTCAAATATAAACAGGACATTCCATCCGGCTATCAGTATACGCAGTACTGCGAGTACTTTCGCCGTTTTCTCAAAAAGACTTACGGCGATCATGCCCTGCGTATGGTTGTGGAACGGATCCCTGGCGAAAAAGTTTACATCGACTGGATCGGTGATCAGCCGGAGATTCTGGTGGATCGATCCACGGGCGTAATGAAGAAAGTACATTTCTTCGTTACGACAGTAGGTGTCAGCAATCTCGTCTATGCAGAGGCATTTGAAAATGAAAAGCTGCCAAACTTTATTGCAGGAACAGTTCATGCTCTGGACAGCTATGGCGCTGTTCCCAAGTATCTTGTCCCTGACAATCTAAAAACCGCAATAAAAAAACATACGCGTGATGAATTGATTCTCACAAGTGCGTTTCAGGATCTTGAAAGTTTTTACGATGTCGTAGTTCTTCCTCCACCGGCTCGGAAGCCGAAAGGAAAAGCAACGGTAGAGAAATACGTACAGGTTTTGGAGACACATCTTCTGGAAGATTTGAAGGAAAACCTCTACTACAGCATTGAAGACATCAATCGAGATGTTCGCAAAAAAGTAGCGGCCATAAACAACCAGAAGAAAACGTCGACGTCCGTTTCCAAGATGGAATGCTTTCTCCGATACGATAAACCACAGATGAGATCACTGGCCGGTGAATCCTTCTCATTGTGCGATTACAAGTACTTTTCGCGTGTACCGAATAATTACCATCTGTTGTATGATGACCACTATTATTCCGTATTGTACACGTATTATGATCAGCCCGCAATTCTGAAGGCGACCTTTGCAGAAGTACATATCTGCGACAGAAACAACAAGTTGATCTGCAAGCATCATCGTTCCTATAAGGACTTTCCGAAGTACATCACAAAGGAGGAGCATATGCCTCCGAATCACAAGTACTATAGGGATGTCAATTCCAAGGACGGTGCGTATTACAGGCGCTGGGCATCTGCTATTGGTCCATACACTACTCAGTTGATTGATCGTCTGCTTCTGTCCATGCAGCATGAAGAGCAGGCGTATAACAGCTGTAACGGTATCCTGCATATGTGTGATAAACAGTCACATTTGCTTATTGAAGAAGTTTCTAAATCCTGTGTTGAAAGCGGGGCTTGCAAGTACACTTACTTCAAGAAACTGTTGAAACAGAGGCAGAATGATAACCATGGTACGGCTGGTTCGCTTCCCGATCATTCGAATCTCAGAGGGAAGGAGGCATATCACTAATGGACAACAAGCAAGTGCTGTCTCTGGAGGATTATGAGCTTTGCAATAAGTTGAAATCCATGCGCTTTTCCGGTATGTCAGAAGAACTTGAAAACGTTCTAGCAGATCCGAATTCAGAACTGCTTCCTTATCGTGAGATTGTTCAAAGAATCATCAATGCAGAGTGGGAACTTCGTTATACCAAAAAGCTTAATCGATACGTCAAGAAAGCAACTCTGAAATACCCTTCTGCAAACCTGGACGAAACGATTTATGATCCGGAGCGTCAGCTCGATCATCGAATCATTGAAGAGCTGGCGAAATGCAGCTGGATCGATCAAGGAAAAAACCTCATCATCACGGGCAAAACCAGCTCAGGCAAAAGTTATTTAGCGAATGCATTATGTGTAAGCGCCCTTAGACAGTTTCGATCTGCGCGGTATACGAAAGCCAGCCAGTTGATCAATGAACTCACGCGAGCCGAACACATGGATACATACCAGGACGTATTAAATACGTATTCCAAGTATGATCTGCTGATCATCGATGATTTCGGACTGATGAGTTTAGACATCGATCAATGCAGAAATCTATTTCAGGTGTTAGACAGTCGGGACCCGTTCCGGTCAACAATGCTGGTATCGCAGTTCCCTGTCTCAGCGTGGTATGACCTTT
Organism: Eubacteriales bacterium; assembly: GCA_030527765.1. The sequence goes on along the minus strand of JAUNAE010000456.1, from coordinate 649 downwards.
TTCAAGACAATACCTATGCCGAAGCATGTCTCACTCGCATCTTAAATGATTCCTATCGTATTGAGATGAATGGTAAGAACATGCGAAATCTGGAACCATTGAAACTATAAACCATAGGTCAAGCGGTACAGCGCACCGTTGGTGCGATTACAGCGTTCCGCTCACGCGAGAACGCCGTACCGTTTGGCCGAAATCAGCATCTCCTACAGTTCTATAATTCCCATCAATATCAAATTTCAACTGATATTCATTCCGTTTGAACCGAACCTGTACTACAGTGGTTCCATCCTGTGCTATCGCTTGTGTACTATCTGAAGCCGCTTCATCGAATGTAAATCCGGAATATTCCTTTCCGTATGCGGAATTCTGTACATCTGCAGCGGAAACAGAATCATCCGCTTCTGCGGGAATCGTTGCGGAATCCACCTGTTCATATCCGTCTCCTGTTACCGTTTCCTGCATAAAAACAGCCTGATATGTGGTTTTTTCCTCTTCAAAAACAGGATAGAGTCGAAGATCTCCCTCCAGCATAGTGTAAGACTCCAAAAGAATACCATTCTGCTCTACACTCCATCCAAGCTGTTTCTCACCGCCGCCAAGGCGTACAGATAGATCCACCTGATCTCCCGCTTGATATTCCTCACTTATT
>JAUNAE010000455.1:1464-2960 GCA_030527765.1 Eubacteriales bacterium | reverse complement strand
ACTCCAGTGTGGGATTGGAGCCGTCACGGGTGATATAAAACTCCTTGCCGATATTCAGCGGAATGTTTTCCGGGGAATAGACCGTGACCTTGTCATGCTTCTTGAGCTGCTTTTCAAAATAGTCCTTGGTAATGTTCATAGAAAAATCCTCCGATCAGCCGACGGTGATGACGGGATTCAAGCAGAGATGCTGCTTATTGTAAAAAAACATCAGGTCATCATAGGTTTTGAAGGTAAACTTACTGCCGCCACCACGCAGCGTGATGTTGTACTGCTTGGCGAAAGAGACGGGAGTGCCGTCCGGCTTATACAGGGTGAGCGTGTCATGCTTGCGGAAATGATCCTGCAAGAACTGTTTCGTAATTTTTGTTGTCATATAAAATTCTCATTATTTCTTGGCACAGGCACTGCATACATACAGGCTGCGCCGGGTTTCATTGATATCCCTGCTGATACGTTTCAGAGCCGTGCCACATTGTGGGCAACGGATATTAAAGGCATCTGCGGAAGGATTGCTGCTTTGGATGCAGAGCCGGAAGTAGTGAGGAATCATCTCCTCAAGCCACATTTCGCTCTGCGACCGGATTGCGGCCTCATTGGTTACGGGGATCATTGCCACTTTCTCCGCACCATCGGTGTCGCAGTCGACGAGTGGGTAATACTTGATTTCCGTCATGGCTTACACCGCCTGTCCGTCTGCATCGAGGAACCGGCCTTTGCAGTAGGCAAGTGCCTCTGCCTTTGTGCCAAAGAATACGGTAGAGAACCCATTCTGCACCTTCCAGATGTCCAGGCTCTTGTGGCGGGAGACCACAACGGGCGCGCCATGCTTATTCTGGAATACCAGACCGCAATCATAGTCCTTCTGGGAAAAGTCCTCGGGACTGTAGCTGTTGGCGCTCGGCTTCATCCCATAGAAAAATTTGTGTATCATAGCATTTTGCTCCTTTCGTTGAATTAGGGTGTTGGTTACGGGTACAGCACAATCATAGGCATCGCCTCCTTACAGTTGGCACTTGGTCAGCAAGAGACCGTTTTGACGAAGGTTGAGAAAATTTTTCTTACACTTCCCACCGGACATAAAAAGTGTATTTGGTACCCGGTTTTTGAAATTTTCCTCCACCCTCATCTACATAGGAGAAATGTCAACCCCATCAGCTGGGTTAACCTCGATGAACCTCTTTTACCAAAAGTCCTCTTAAGGGAATTGGGGTAGAAAAACACATAAGGGAAAGTTTATGAAATGACCTTAATCGAGGTTAACCCGGACAGCAAAACAGCCCCACAGGATCGCTCCTGTGAGGCTGTAATTCTTTTTATGATATATTGGGGTAGACCTCGCAGAGGTCATTTACCAAAAACTCTCTTATAGAAAAAATTAAAGAAAAAAAGCATAAGAAAAAGTTTAGTAATTGACCATTACAGACCGCTACCCCAACTAATAAAAACCCTTACGGAGAAAGCATTATGAGAGAAAAAGCAATCGAACATAAATT
>JAUNAE010000455.1:0-1454 GCA_030527765.1 Eubacteriales bacterium | reverse complement strand
AAATTCTATAAGGAAAAGTTCTGTAAATGACATTCATCGAGGTCTACCTCAAGGTGGGTGTTATCACAAGATGAAACGATTCGATGAAATATTGTGTCGAAATATTGAATTTTTCACAGAAGTGTGATACAATAAATCATCTACTATGCGGAGGTGTCGGCATGGCTGTAAGTTACAAAAAGCTTTTACATTTAATGATCGAGCGGGACATCACAAATGCTCAACTGATGCGGGATGCGAACGTCTCTGCAAACATCATTACAAAACTAAAAAACGGTCAGTATATTGCCCTGGACAAGGTTGAGAGTATTTGTTTTGCTTTGGGTTGTACGCCGAATGATATTTTGGAATTTATACCAAATCAAAAATGACCTATAGATAGGAGTAATAGAAATGGCTGTTAAAAAGAGTGAATTGTACAGTTCCCTATGGGCGAGCTGTGATGCATTGAGAGGCGGCATGGATGCCTCCCAATATAAAGACTATATACTCACCCTGCTGTTCGTGAAATATGTTTCTGACAAATTTACCGGACAGGATTATGCTGATATTGAAATCCCTGAGGGTGGCAGCTTTGCCGATATGGTCAAGCTGATCGGCAAAAAGGAAATCGGTGAAGGTATCAATAAAGTTATTGCCAAGCTGGCAGAAGCCAACGGTCTGCGTGGTGTCATTGACAAGGTTTCTTTCAACGACCCCGATAAGCTGGGCAAGGGCGAGGAAATGGTCGAAAAGCTGAGTAAGCTGATTGAAATTTTCCGCCGTCCCGAACTGGATTTCTCCAAGAATCAGGCTGAGGGCGATGATCTGATTGGTGATGCCTATGAATACCTGATGCGTAAATTCGCTACCGAGAGTGGTAAGAGTAAGGGCCAGTTCTATACCCCTGCAGAAGTATCCCGCATTCTGGCCAGAGTGATTGGAATCTCTGAAGAGGACAACCCTTCTGCCACAATCTACGACCCCGCCTGCGGCTCCGGTTCTCTATTGATCCGGGCGCTGAATGAGGCTCCCATTGCTCTTTCAGGTTATGGTCAGGAAAAGGACACGACAACTGCCGGTCTTGCAAAAATGAATGCTGTTCTGCATGGCTGGGCAACAAGCACCATTATGTCTGGCAATACCTTCTCTGATCCTCAGTATTTTGAAGATGGATCGGACGAAACCGTGCTGCGCAGATTCGACTATATCGTTGCCAATCCTCCGTTCTCTATCAAAAACTGGACGGATGGTGTTAAGGAATACGGCAGATTTGATGGCTATGGTGAAAGACCGCCGGAGAAGAACGGTGACTATGCCTGGCTGATGCATATTCTGAAGTCCTTGAAACGCACCGGTAAGGCTGCTGTTATTCTGCCACATGGTGTTTTGTTCCGTGGTAATGCAGAGGGTATTATCCGTGAAAACCTGATTAAGACTGGATATATCAAGGGCATCATTGGCCTGCCTGCGAA
>JAUNAE010000454.1 GCA_030527765.1 Eubacteriales bacterium | reverse complement strand
TCACGCTCGTTGTAATTGGTGGTCAGCAGGTCAGAGTACAGGCCCTTGTTATACATTTCCTCGTTGAACTGGGCAACCTTCTGGAAGGTTTCGGTCTCGTAGTAGCTGTAAACCTTGCCGGTATCCTCACCCAGAACAGCAAACTCGTTGCCGGAGACCCAGGTCAGCTGCTCGTCCTGGAATGCACGGGTCAGGGGCTTGAAGATGGGGTCAGCGGGGCCGTTCATTTCGGGATACTGCTCCTTGACCTTGGTAGCAAACTCTACCAGATCCTCAGGTGTTTTGATCTCGGTCATGCCAACGCCTTCCAGCAGGTCCTGACGGACGCAAACCAGCTGGAACTGAGCAGAGCTGGGACCATAAGCAGAGGGGATACCGTAGATCTGGCCGTCAACCTTGCCTCCCTGGAGCCAGGACATGGGCAAAACTTCCAGCATATCGGGAGCATAAGTATTGATCAGATCGTCCAGGGGGCGAGCCTGGCTCTTATTGACGAAGGTGGACAGGTCAGCCAGACCATCCCAGTACAGGTCGATCTCGTCCTGAGCAGACAGCATGATCTCCTTCTGGGTCCAGTACTGGTCCCAAGGCAGCCAGATCATTTCGATCTCCAGGCCGATGTCATTCTTGACCTTTTCTGCAAACTCGTTTTCCAGGAATTCCTTGAAGCGGGGAGTCTCTTCACCGGGATACAGGATGGTGATCTTGCCTGCCTCTTCCTTTGCTGCACCGGCGTTGCCAGCCTCAGCGGCGGGCTTCTCTTCCTTTGCAGCAGATTCCTTTTCGCCACCGCCACAGGCGACCAGGGACAATACCATGATCAGTGCCAGGACCAGAGCGAATACGCGCTTAAAGGTGTTCTTCATTTTGTTTCCTCCTTATTGTTTTGTAATCTCTTACCCGGTTTCCGGGCATTCGATTTGTGTGTATGATATCCCCCGATGCCGGAGGTGATATCTGATGTGATCATTCCTTGACTGCACCGGTCATGATGCCGTTGACGAAATACTTCTGAATGAAAGGATAGGCAAACAGAATGGGGCCGATTGTGATAATGGTGACCGCCATTTTCACGGTTTCGGAGGGCAGCTTGATATTGGCGGCTGCACCTGCCGGGATACGGCCAGAGCTGATAGCGTTGACATTGGACAGGATGTTGTACAGGTAATACTGCAGGGGCCACAGATCCTTCTCGCGAACGAACATCAGGGCGTTCCACCAGTCGTTCCAGAACTGCAGGGCATACATCAGGCCAACCGTCAGCAGCGCGGTCTTACTCAGAGGCAGCGTGATCTTCCAGAAGATGGAGAACCAGCCGGCGCCATCGATTCTGGCTGCCTCATACAAGGAAATGGGCACAGATTTGAAGTAAGTGCGCAGCAGGAACATATTCCACACACTGAATACAGAGGGAATGATCAGGGAAGGCAGGTTGTTGCCCAAACCATAATACCGCGTACAGGCAACATACCAGGGGATCAAGCCTGCGGAGAAAATGATGGTAAAGTCACACAGAAATGCCAGTACATTCCGGTATTTCAGGCTGTTGATAGACAGCGCAAAGGACATCATGCTGGTGATCAGCATAGCACTCAGGGTACCTACCACAGTGACAAAAATCGTAACACCATAGCTCTTCAAAATCGCCTTGCCGCTGTGGGCAAAGATATAAGTGTAAGTATCCAGAGAGAATTCCTGTGGGAGCGCAGAATAACCATTCAGGTTGATGGCTGAATTGGAAGAGAAGGATACACTTAAGGTCATCAGCAGCGGATAAAAGCAGAAAACAGCGAAAGCCGCGATGAACACATAAGCAAAAATTTTCAGTGCTACGTCACTTTTGCTTGTTTTGATTTTGTTATGCATCAGAACAACCCCTCTCCATCATTGATTTTCTTAGCAAGCTTGTTACACAGGGTGACCAATGCCAGACCCATCAGAGACTGGAACAGACCAATGGCTGTGGAGTAAGAATATCCCAGAGAACGCATAGCCGAATAAACATAGGTATCGATAACCGCCACTTCGTTACCGAGGACAGGGTTGTTGCCGATGATACCATAGATCATGCCAAAGTCACCAAAGAATATCCGGCCCACGCTCATCAGCGTCAGGATCACAGCGGTGGGCTTCAGCATAGGCAGGGTCAGGAACCATATCTGCTGGAACTTATTGGCGCCATCTACCTTGGCTGCCTCGTACAGGGCACTGTCGAAACTGGACATCGCTGCCATATAAGTGATGGAATTATAGCCACACCATTTCCACACATTGGCAATGATCAGAATAGGCTTCCAATACTTAGGCTCCGCATACCAGCGGACAGGGTCACGGCCCATAGCTTCCAGGACTTTATTGACCACGCCCACATCGGTGGAAAACAGGCCATAGATCAGAGCGCCTACCACGACCCAAGATACGAAGTAAGGGAAGAACATCATGCTCTGGGTAAATTGCTTGAACCGCTTGGACTGGATCTCATTGAATAGAATCGCAATGGAAACAGGAATGATCAGGCCAAGGATCAGTCCCCAGAAATTAATGTACAGAGTATTCCAAATTACCTTGGGACCCATGCCTGTGCCAAAGAAGAAATACTTGAAGTTCTCCAGGCCTACAAACTCACTGCCAAAAATACCATCCAACAGATCGTATTTGGTAAATGCCATCCAAATACCGGGCAGCGGCACAAAATTGAACAGCAGCATGAACAGAAGTGCCGGTACACACATCAAATACAGTGTGTAGTTTTTCTTCATCTCGTGGAGAAACGGATGTCTCTGGTCTTCTCCCACATATCCGCCATTGATTTGCTTATTCTGCTTCTTTCTTCCTGCGATCAAAAAGATCCACCTTCCTTCCAATTGCCTCTATGGTTTTTCAAAGATGCTGTTTTCTCATCAAAGCTTTATTATGGTATGCATAATGTGCATACCATCCAGAGGGGTACCCCTCTGGCGTTGTTA
>JAUNAE010000453.1 GCA_030527765.1 Eubacteriales bacterium | reverse complement strand
GTAAGCTTATCTTACGTCAGCATGAAGGTTTACACAATCTTTGGGATACTCCCTAACGACAACCACTCTTCCTCTAACTTTATAAATCTTTAAGCTTTCTGCCATCTGAAGTTTTCCAGTCCACATTACCATTAGAGGTATGCCCCATAACGACTGCTGAAGCTGCAGACGGTGCGTTAAACTCATAATCCCTGGTAAATATTCGATCTACAATGACTCCTTCTTTGATCAATGCATTTCTCAAATTGAAATAGGTTTTTCCTCTCGTTTCCAATGACGGAACAACATGATCTGAGACAATTGAATCTTTGACAACCGTAAAACCACCAGCACTTACGAACCCTTTTGCAGAACCACCTGATCCTTTACAGAACAAATACACTGTTTCATCAGTCGGCTGAGGGACTGGAACAAGCAGTCGATATCCAAGCGTGTTGATGAGAATTTTGACATTATCAATAAATTCCTCCATACTTGCTACTTGAGATTCCTTCATCACTGTGTTCTTATAGGTATTCTTAGTCAAGATCGTATATCTGCCGCAATCACGTGCAATCTCTACCAATCGATTTTCAAGATACCGGATTAGTGCTTTATTCAGGTCTCTTCCTACAAATATTACAGCTGTATTCCAATAATACTTTTCTTTACCTGACTGATAATCTCGCAAGTGCTGCACAAGACGCTCATGAACATTTTCAGCCTCTCCAATATATGCAGAATCGGTACCATCATCTTCCTGACACATGAGAAAATACACACCTGCGCCTTTCACATCCTCACGGTCGCAGGCTAAAACTTCCGTCCTTGGAATCTTTATTGCTTTTCCATTCCAATTTGACAATTCTGCTGTTATTAAGCTGTCAGCAATTCCATTCACAAGGAATAGTTCAATAGATTTTCCGTATGACACTATTCTCCCCCATTCTGACCACTTCCGTACTTTGACGAATTTTCTGCCACCATCCCATAAGATGGCAGAGACTCATATGTATATGTGATCTTTTTCTCATAACTCGAAATGCCAAAGTATTTTTCGAAGAAGCCTTTCAATTTATCAATAACACCAAGTTTCTTCTCGGCACGCTTCCCTCCACCAAAACGAGACACCGGTGGCATTAATCTATCAATATCTGTGCCTGCCGTTTTTATCTCACCATCTCGAAATGCATTCTCGATAAATTTCCGTGTCTCTTCGGGCTTTAGTTTTTCTTCAGCTATAATTGCTTCCAGATCTTCATCTCTCTTAAACACAACATAATCGTGCCACTCTTCCATGACATCTTCTACATCATTAATCCCAGCAATGAACGTCTCGATTAGAGCTTTTTTGCTGCGCAGTTCTGGACTAGCATCAATAGCTTTATTGATCGTAATCAGTACTTCCTTATCCTCACAATGCGTATCATGATACTTCTTCACAAGCATAAGAATGTAATCTATGTTGATTTCCACTTGCTTTATCAACTCTACTTCGAAGACAATATCGTCACTAATATCTGTGCTCTCTCCACGCTCTCTTCTTCGCTTCCATTCATCTCGCAAGTCCTGGTATCTTCCTAGATAGTCCTGCAGGTCACGTTCTGTAATCAATTCCTTACCTGCAAATTCATCAAAGGATGATAGCAGGTTACGCATACGAAGGATTGCACCAAACAGCGAGATAAAATCTTTCTGATTCTGTTCTCCAACAACCTGTGGTTCTGACAGCGAGAACTTTTCTTCGAGTTCTTCCATCATATCTACATAACCAGGCATTTGTTTTCCGTCTACGGATTCGTAGCCATAATAGTAAGACTTAAAGCTATTCAGAAGAACAATGCCTCCGGCATTCTTGTCTCCGAATAGGGATATGGCACTGTCTACGCGTTTTTGAAGGTTTCTAAAGCAGACGATGTTACCGAATGTCTTGATGGAATTAAGGATTCTATTTGTTCTGGAGAATGCCTGAATTAGTCCATGCATCTTAAGGTTCTTATCCACCCACAGTGTGTTCAATGTAGTAGCATCAAAGCCTGTCAGGAACATATTGACTACGATGAGCAAATCCAATTCTTTGTTCTTCATACGAAGAGATACATCTTTATAATAGTTCTGGAACTTATCACTTGAGGTATCATAGTTCGTATGGAACATTTCATTATAATCTTTGATAGCATCTTCCAAGAAGTCACGAGAAGGCTTATCAAGTGCTGATGTATCCTCAGAGTTCTCTTCATCAAGGATACCGTCAGATTCCTCCTCATTCGCACCATAGCTGAAAATAGTAGCAATGCGCAGTTTCTTTGTAGGATCTGCTGCCATTTGCTTTTTGAATTCTTCATAATATAGTTTTGCCATCGGCACAGAGGCAACAGCAAAGATGGAGTTAAAGCCACTCACACGCTGTTTCTGCTTGATTTCTTCCACAGTACCTCTATCGGAAGAAGCAACCTCTGCAACATTCATAAGAGTGTTATAGACATAGGTCTTATCACCACGATAGGTCTTCTGGTCAAAATGCTCAAGGATATACTTTGTTACAAGACTGATTCTCTGTGAAGCCATCATAGCCTTTTCACGATTGATATCCCATACCATCTCATCATCGATATCTTCTTCCACATCCATTGTTTTGATGTAATCTACACGGAATGGAAGTACATTTTTATCATTGATGGCATCAACAATAGTATATGTATGAAGCTGATCACCGAAAGTCTGCCCTGTGGTAAAGAACTCAGGGTTCTTAGCACGACCTGCGTTCACAGAGAATATAGGTGTACCCGTAAATCCAAACAGATGATATTTCTTGAAGTTCTTTACGATAGCAGTATGCATATCGCCAAACTGGCTTCTGTGGCATTCATCAAAGATAATTACCACATGCTTCTGATATACATCATGTCCGGGATTCTTCTTGATGAAAGTGGCAAGCTTTTGAATCGTTGTGATAATGATTCGAGCATTCGGATTTTCTAGCTGTT
>JAUNAE010000452.1 GCA_030527765.1 Eubacteriales bacterium | reverse complement strand
TAAGACCAAAGGTAAAAAGAATGGTGGGACTTACAGGAACACCAAGCAGTAATGGTCTTATGGATCTGTTTGCGGAATTTAAGATTTTGGATATGGGAGTGAGACTTGGAAGATTTATCGGACAGTATCGTAGCAGCTACTTTAAGCCGGATAAAATGAATGGTCCTGTGGTGTACAGCTACAAACTACTGCCGGGAGCAGAGCAGGCGATATATGAAAAGATATCTGACATTACCATTTCCATGAAGGCAGCAGACCATTTGAAAATGCCGGAACTTGTCAACACAAAGTATATGGTGCATCTGTCAGAAAAGGAAAAGAAGAAGTACGAGGATATGAAAGCAGAACTTGTTCTGGCACTCCCGGAGGGAGAAATCACAGCGGCAAATGCAGCATCTCTTTCAGGAAAGTTATCACAGATGGCCAATGGTGCAGTGTATGCAGATGATGAGAGTATTCTTTCCATTCATGACAGAAAGCTGGATGCATTGGAAGATATTATCGAAGCTGCAAATGGAAAAACAGTCCTTGTGGCATATTGGTTCAAGCATGACCTTATGAGAATTGAACAGCGTCTTGAAGAGAAGAAGATACCATTTCAGAAGTTGGACAGTGATGCAAGTATCAGGAAATGGAATAAGGGAGAACTTCCTGTGGCACTGATTCATCCGGCATCAGCAGGTCACGGACTCAATCTTCAGAGTGGAGGTTCCACCCTTGTGTGGTTTGGCATTACCTGGAGCCTTGAACTGTATCAGCAGACCGTAGCAAGACTTTACCGCCAAGGGCAGAGTGAAGGAACGGTTGCCAACATCCATATCATTGCAAAGGATACTGTGGATGAGAGAATCATGAAGGCGCTGCAGGAAAAGGACAGCACACAGTCAGCACTGATTGATGCGGTGAAAGCAGAATTGTAAATCAGAGACAATCAGAGTCAATCCGAGGGAAATTTATATTTTCGGAGGTTAGGCTTATGACAGCAAAAGAATTTTTGAATCAGCCCTTTGAGTTGTATTGCAGGATTAATGATAAGAAGGTGCGCGCGGACTGCTACAGACAGATGGCAGGGAGTGTATCTTCTCCCGGATTTGAAGAGCATTATTCAAGCAGTCGAAATACAAGAGCACCATTTGAACGATATTTAGAAAAAGCGTATGAACTTGAGGATGAGATAGCAGTAGATGAAGAAAAACTGGAAAGACTGAAGACGGAGGTCAGTATTGCAATCGATAAATTGGATGAGCCGAATGCACAGCTTCTCCTGCATTATCGATATGTAATGTTTATGACGATGCCTAAGATATCGGTCGAAATGAATTACTGTTTAAGTTGGACAAAAAAGATTCATAGGAAAGCGTTGGAGGAATTTGAAAAAAGATACCCCCAAGATACCCCTAAGATACTCCCAGTACACGGTCACCATGCGCTATAATGTAAAATGTAGAAAAAGAAGATAACGCAGAGCCTTTGTAGGAGAAATCCCGCAGAGGCTTTTCTTATGCAAAGAATTGTGTTGATGGTAGCGATTGTGTACATCATCACAACTAAAACAATTGATTTTCTGAATCACGAAAAATCACGAGAAAGATAGTGTGATGATGTTTTCGTTGTACACAACAACACAATGAAAACAACTACGGAGAGGAGGAGCGTAATTGCCAAGAAGACCAAAGAGTCCTTGCTGTTTTCCCGGCTGTCCGAATCTTACGGATGAAAGGTACTGTGAAGAACATGAGAAGCAAGCCAACCGTTCTTACGAGAAGTATGGCAGAGACAAAGCTGTACGCCGCAGGTACGGAAGAGCATGGAAACGAATCCGTGACAGCTATGTAAAGACACATCCGTTTTGTGAACAGTGCTTTGAAAGAGGAATCATTGTTCCGGTGGATGAGGTTCATCATAAGAAACCATTGTCGGAAGGTGGCAGCCATGACAGAAGCAATCTGATTTCTTTATGCAAAAGCTGTCATGCAAAGATCCATGCTGAGCGTGGTGATTATCACGGAAGCAAAAAATATCGTGTTTATTCATATGAGAATGGTGGTGATAGTCATGAGTGATAATAGAGTTGCAGGGTATCTTGATTCAGAGCACCCACAACGTAAGTATTATTATTGCAAATGTTGTGGCAAACCGTTCTGGAAACCAGATGCTTTTAGGATGAAGTACTGTAGTAAGGATTGTCAAAAGAAAGCGTACAGCATAACACATCCTAAAAAAGAGAAGACACTAAGGCCTAAAATTATACGGAAGTGTGGTTGGTGTGGGCAAGATTATGAAGCAAAATCAAAAACACAAAAATATTGTTGTAAGAACTGTGCCTACGAAGGGAACAAGAAATTACATCGAGAAAAGTGGGCTGATGCTTATATTCCCCAAAAAATAAAATGCAAAGAATGTGGAAGTGAATTCATGACAGAGTGTGGTAATACCCGCTCTGTTTTTTGTTGCCAATCTTGCGCTGAAAAACATGAGCGAAGAATTGAACATAAGAGTGTTCGTCACAAATCCTATATGAGAGAGCTAAAAAGGAAACGTGAGATACAAATTTCAAGGCAGACAGTTGGAGCTGTTAGTTATAAACGTTTGTATCAGCAGTACCACGGAGTGTGTGCTATCTGTGGGTTGCCAGTTCATAAAGATAAATTTATCGATGATAATTGGGGCGGAACGATTGACCACATCATTCCGGTGTCACTTGGTGGTGTGCATGGTATGAGCAACTGCCAGTTAAGCCATCGCATATGTAATTCATTGAAATGCAAAAACTCGGAAGAATATTCTATCGACTGGGAACAGAAGTCATTAGAAAATAATTATTGGAAGACAAAATATCAGAGTTATAAGGAATTGATGTCAACAGGATGACCTGGCCCGGTCTAAATCTCTACGGGGACTTTCACCGTGGAACGGCGTGGGGCCTTGCGTGTGAAAAAGGCGAAATCAAAAGGGTAATAAAGGAGGAACATGAGACGT
>JAUNAE010000451.1 GCA_030527765.1 Eubacteriales bacterium | reverse complement strand
GATACGCTGACCTGGGAGCATTGTGGAATTAAGATGTAAACAAGAATCCGGAAAAAGATAAAATAAAACAAGCGAAGGAATTGATGATGAGATCAGTTCCTTCGCTTTTTCAGTGCTTATGATTCTGTGAATTTTAACTTCCAGTCAAGATACTGGTCGTGAGTGATTAGCCCATCGGAATAGGCTTTCTTCTTATTGATCCATTGCTGCATCAACTTATCTGATTGCTTGATTTGTGGCAATTCTTCCATCCAGAATAGAAACTGCATGATTTCCATCCCTGTATTTGGTAGCGGGGATGTAAGGCAAGTGGTTGACACATCCAGGATTCTTGCGATGGCTTCAACAAGTTCGGGGCGCGGTGTTCGCTGATCTGTTTCGTATTGAGCAATACGAATATCTGCAGTTTTTTCACTGAAGCCAAGGTAGAGACCAAGCTCTTTCTGAGTAATATCTCTGTGTTTACGGATAAAATTTAATCGTTCTCCAAAGGTTATCATGTTAATTCCTCCTCATGTGATTTGGTCTGTTTTCGGGTCTGAGGCTGATCAAGAATTGCGTCAACATTGGATGAAACAACCTTCAGCTCTGCCAGAAAATCCTTATAATATCGTGTGTTTTGTTTGAGTGTTTTTTGCTGGTCCTGAAGTAATTCCAGTCGCCGGTTTAATGCTTGTAGAGAGGAAAAACGACCTTCTGGATTGACTGCACGAAGGTGGTTTCTTGCTTTTTCATAGGCAGTAATATCACCTTGGTGCTCTGCTCTGAATTTTTTCTTATTTTTAGAATTCAGCATCTGGTCATATACCTTCTTGGTTGCCAGGTACTGTTTGGTAAAGTGAATATCATTTTTTACAGATTTGATTTCGCTGTTTATGGTTGATAAATCGGATTTTACAGAATCATATTTATCTTCAATTTCTGTTAATCGTGACTGCAGATTCTGGCGGGTATCGTACCCATTTTCCTGAATGTAAACAACTGTTTTAGCCATTTCCTGCAGATTAGAGATTTCAACTTTCCTGGCATAGGCGCGACTTTGTTGTGCCTTGATACACGTCTGCAGATCTGTAACAAGATGAAGATCGGATCGGACAAAAATGATAGCAATAGGATCGGCATGATAGTTGTAGGTTGGATCGTATTCCACCTGCGGTCTCTTAGTCCAATCCTCTGCGAATGCATTTTCCGAACTTAACTCTTTTAGCTTAATAACAAATTTGTTAATAAGCTCAGCCCGTCCATAATTGGTTCCCAGTGCTCTTTCTGTAATTGGCTGTGTGCGGTCTGGATGAAGATAGCTGTATCGTCCACGCTTGTCTGTTACGGAAATCTTATATTTTTCCAATAACAGCTTTTGGAACTCGTCGAAGGAAGTAGCAGTAGCGGAAACATCGTCAATCGCATCGCGAAGGTACTGCTTCTGAGTTTGAAAAACAGTGGCTTTTGGTTTCATGCCGGCAGCAATAATTCTTTCATTGGTCTGATCCAGCTTTTTCTGCCCGCGACGGTTTGCCCAATATTCTTCATTGGTGATTTTTATTGGAGCTGGTGTAAGCAGATCTACCTGGTGAAGCCCCTCTTTCTCGCACATCTGCATCAGATTTTTTTGCAAATGTTGCAACAACTTCTTAGTCTGCCTATGCTTATAACCGGCCACATGATCATTTGGCTGATCCATGTAATCCTCCCTATTGATGGTTTCCTTGCGTAGGCTGTTAATTACAATATGGGTGTGAATGTTACCAGAGCTGCTATGGCCGTCTGTGTGAGTGACAACAAGTGCTTGATAACCGGGGAAGTGCTTTTTGGCAAATTCCAGGCAGAGAGCCTGAGCACGTTTGCCAGTCAAGCCACACTCATTTTTATCCTTGGGATCAAAGCTGATCACATAATGGTGTGATTTGATTTCATCCCATTTCTGGTTTTTGTGAAAAGCTGCGTTCAGCTGTTCGCATTCTGTGTCGAACGACATAGGATCACAGTTCAAACCGTCAATATAATATTCCTCGCGCATGAGTAATCGCCCTTGCTCATCTAAAATTGGTTTTCCAGTATCTTCGTTATGCTGGAAGAGAAGATATTCAATGGCTTTGCTATAATCAGCGTTTCTGCTTTTTATGTGTTTCAGCACTGCCATGATAATCACCTGCCAATCGCATAATTTCTCTTCTCCATTTAAAGAGCTGCGAAATACATTCACGGATCTCGTCCTCCATTGCCATGGAGCGGGAGCCTCCAGAGTTAAAGTGTTTCGCAATCTGGTTCAGATTTGAACCAATCTTACCAATCTCTCCGACAAGTTTTTGCAATTCCTGCATATCTGCAACAATTTCATATTTAACAGAAATCTCTTGATTCAGAAGTGTCCGGCGAATGTATTCTGATCTGGAAAGGCCGGAAGTGGTAGCGGCTTTATCTACACTTTCCAGTTCAATGTCAGAGAGTCGGACGCTCACAAAATGATAATGATTAAGTTCCTTTTCTTTCTTTGGTCGTGCCATAATCCTCCTTCCTTGATGACGATTGACTTTGTATGAAGCATTGAGTGTCATTATGTCTGCCATCTCTTACAGATGCTGTCCCTTCATCTGAAAAAGAATCAAGATGGTGCATTTGTGCCATCTCCAACTGTAATGACATTGCAGTTGCTGCGACTATCGTAGATAGTAGCCGAGAGCATGCTTCATAAGTGTGCGAAGAATCCGAGGGTATGGGGAGCGGAATCCCTATCAAGATCACGACTTCAGAGAGCACAGGAAAACCGGAAACGGGGTTACTGTGATAACGAAGTGTATCTTGCTCTAGAAATAGAGATACCCTTATATAAATAGGAAAAATGGGAGGCAGATATGAAAGCGAGTATGAAAAATGTTTGGAATGATGTTTCGAGATGGCACTTAAAATTTCCTATAAGTGAAGGGATAAAAAAAGCCCGGACATTTCTTCACGATAGAAATAGAAGATATTCCGGGAATAGAAAATGT
>JAUNAE010000450.1 GCA_030527765.1 Eubacteriales bacterium | reverse complement strand
GTACCCCTCCATAGCAAGAAAGTCATAGTGATCATTTAATGAATTTTCCGTATATCGCGAATACGTGATCATTGGTGATGTAGCGTCTGTCATCAGTTTGCCTACCGCTGTCTTTAAATACAGATATGCTTGTTCTCTTAAATCAGCAAAAGCATCAATCACTCCTTGATCAAAATATCCTGTGTCAATCTTAGATTGAAAGATGGCCGAATCACTTAATACATTGCCCTGTATCACATCCAGTTTGACCCGTATTTCATGCTTGGCACTATAACCGGTAATATCAATGGCTATATAATCCTGTGGCCTCGACCTGTTTGCACAGTGTCCTAGCCATGAACCCCATTCTGACCGATTTATCATAATCTCATGTAAGGCCACAGCTTCTATCTCATCAAACGATTTACGAAGCTGATAATACAGATTATCTTCCTTTAATGGCTTCTCTAATTTAGATAAATCACTTTGCAGTTCCGTTATTTCATTCAAGGTCATTTCTTCAAAATTTTTGTCTGTCCATGTCATCTCAGATGCTTTCCATGAATGTTTCATCGTTATCGGATTAAAAGTTGCAAGTTCTGTTTTTGTACCATTGAAAAGAACACCAAGTTTTTTTCCTTCCTCTTCATGTGCCAGATAATCTTTTAAAGCACTTTGCAAATCCAGATATTCCTTCGGCTTCGCATCTGCTCCTTCACTTTCCGTGTAATAACGCACCCGGTCTTTCGGGTGTATGTACTCCTCAAAAAGAGCTGTATCCGCACTGTTTTTTGGCTGTAACATTTCAATATCAAAACGCAGAGACTCTATACTGTCACCTCGATATGTGAAATTATCGTCTGGATTATGAAAGGCCACCGTTTCCATACTATCCTGTGGTTCCGCTACTCTTTCATAACCGGCCAGAGCAAACGCTTTCGTATAACGTTCTTCTAATGACATATTATCTGTTTCTTGAAGCGTTGGCGTTGGTTGTGCTGCCAGAACTTCCTTCGACGCTCCTGCTGTTAACTCGTACTCATCTTTTGGAATCATCCCTGCGTGATATTCCATATAAGCAGATGCTTTTTCTGCTTCCTGAATTGCCTTTACTAAGACATCCGGATTTTCTTTGATTTTCTGCACCCAAGCCTGCACATACGCTTTATGGTTCTCGATGTGTTCTGCAGATTGCTCTGACTTCAAATTCATTCCCACAAAGCAAGAACTAATTTCTGCCACCAACTCTTCAAAAGCGTACGCATCTGTACCACGTGCGCCAAAACCTCGGTTTAACCGATGCTCTGCTCCTGTAGAATGCGCCAACTCATGAAGCGCTGTTGCTCCATATTCATAATCGTTATTGAAGTATTCCGGCTGTGGCAAATGAATCGCATCCTCTGATGGTCTGTAAAATGCCCTGTCACCTCCATCATGGATTATAGGTACCTGCATATTTTTCGAAAGTGTATCCACTATAGCGTCCGGAGTAATATCACGTTTCTCTGGCTCCGGCAAAGGTTCAATACCTTCAATCAAAGACGCATTGAATACCGTTTTAAAAATACTTCTAATACTGCATTTATCCTGTTCTTCTTTTTCCAGAGCATTATATTCCTTCCATGTCAGCGACTTTTCTTCCTTCAAATGATACGGAAACCAATACTCTACCTTGACTCCCTGTCCGGTGGCATTAACAAGTTTCCAGTCTGCTTTTTTTATCTGGTTAAAGGTACACCAGCGCGGATCCTCATAACCTCTCATCATGGAAATCAAAGAAAGACTGAATCGGTTAATACCTTTGTACTTATATTTTGTAACTCCATTCATAGGCGTATCTGTACCAAAACCTTGCCACCCCTTTTTCCATTCCAGTCCTTTTTCAGAAAGCACATTTACAAACGATTCCGCAAGCGCAGTTCTATATTCTTTCGGTGTCATCTCCTTCATCCTCCCCATTCAGCTCATCGTCTTCTAAGGTTTCCTGATCGATAAATATAATCATTGTTTCTCCCATTGTACGTCTCCTTTCCGCATACCGAATTTCGGTACATAAAAGGCACCGGAAATTCCGATGCCTTGTTCGCTTTATTTTATATCATATGGACTTTCTAAATAGACAACGATGGTCTTTTATCCTGCTGTTGTACTGACCGACCACCCTGTACCGGTTTGAAGTTTGCAAATTTATTCTCCGGGGTTTCCTGCATGGAAACTTCTTTAGACGCTTCAACAATTTTAAAAAGCTGATTCTCTTTATCATACTCATAAATATGATCGGATAATCTTTCGTCTGGGGATACTTGAGCCTCATTAATCTCTCGTACCATCTCACCCATATTCGCTGGTGTCATATTCATCTGTTCAAAAGTTGAGTTGGGAATAATAAGCACCTCATGAACAGAAGACGGAATAATATAAAAACTGTCATTCACAACCTCTGATACCATGCGAAGTACATACGGGTTTGCAATCGTAGCAGCACCATTCACTAAATCATGATTACTTAATACAAGAAAGTTCTCATTATCTGGGATATATTCTTCCGGATTAAAAAGAATATTTTGGTATTCTCTATAAACAAAGGACTCCATGGTGAATAATCTTGCAGGGGACATTCTTTCTGTGTTATGAAGCGCCATTTGATGTAATTCTTCTAACGGAACGCCCCAGCGTTCCATAATATCGTTTGTAACACCAATAGTCCCTTTATTTCCCTGAACGTTCCCCACTTCAATTTGATAAACCACTGCCATGTCTTCCAACCTCGTTGACGGTCTGTTCCTTAAAAGTTCCTGATTGTCTTGGGCTGATATCACTTTTGTTGTGATAGAATACTTTTGAGTTTCATAATCAAAAATGCTGTTTAGGGAAAATGGAAGTTCATTCAGTTCATTTGTTTTGTACACGCGAGCAATTGCTTCATATATTTCTTCCAATGGATTGCCTTCTTGATAAAGACTATAAAATTCTTCTAAATATATCTTTGGCACAATGCTACTATCGGAAG
>JAUNAE010000049.1 GCA_030527765.1 Eubacteriales bacterium | reverse complement strand
TGTTTTGAGGATTTCGAGAGTGTGAAACACGAAGAAATCCGTGTATCAGTACAAATGTCAAAAGCCCAAATTGCTAAAAATATGCTTGCATATTTTTAGATTTGAGGCTTTATGACCCGCCAAAACATGAGAAAGCAGCCATTTTCGGTACGAAAATGAGCGAATTTCGAATGTTTTGAGGATTTCGAGAGTGTGAAACACGAAGAAATCCGTGTATCAGTACAAAGCGGAAGGAGAATATATGAACAGATCTGTTTCTTCTCTCCGGTTTCTGTTATTGCATGCTGTACTCCTGCTCACACTTCTGTTCACAGGATGTGGTTCTGAGTCGTCAGCTTCCCGTCCGCCGGAATTTGATCGGAGGGAAGTGTTGATTCCGAGTGCTCCCGGAGAGTCACTTCTCGGAAATGAACTCTTGTCTCTGGACATTTCCAATCAGAACCTGGGCTATTTGACAGCATCAAATCTCTCATCAGAAAAGCGTATGCACTTACAGGTAACGGATCCCAATGCTTCCACCTGTTCTTATTTTATTGAGCCGGATACATCTGCCGTGATTCCTTTTTCGGGAGGCGACGGCACCTATTACCTCATCGGTTATCAGCAGGCCTCCGGTTCCCGGTATGCTGCCCTGTTCAGCCATTCTCTGGATATTCAATTGGATAACGAATTTCTTCCTTTCCTGTATCCGAACCAATATGTATTCTTCACTCCGGATACAGAAGCCTGTCTCCTCGCACAACAGCTTGCCGAAAAAGAGACCGAAGATCTCTCGATTCTGGAGAACATTTATGAATACGTCATTTCTCACATATCCTATGATTATGACAAGGCGGAAACAGTAGAAGCAGGGTATCTTCCGGATGTGGATGAGACACTTTCTTCCGGCACCGGAATCTGTTTTGACTACGCTGCTCTCACTGCTGCCATGCTGCGTGCCTGTGATATTCCCTGTAAGCTTCAGATCGGATATACCGGAGATATTAAGCACGCCTGGATTGATGTGTATTTACAGGAAACCGGCTGGATAAACCAAATTATCTATTTTGAAGAAGATACCTGGAAGCGAATGGATCCGACCTTCGCCTCCGGTGCCGATTCAGCGAAAGACATGCAGGAATATATTGAAGATCCTGCAAATTATACGGTTCAATTCACGAGATAAAGCGGACCTTTCTTCTACGGTCCCAGAAAGGAGAATGAGAATCTTCTCTTCGAAATTCTCATAGAAAATCCCATGAAAAAACTTACAAACGAAATGCTTTCACAATTTTGCGAACAGTTTTCCATGATTCTGTCTTCCGGTATGTCATCTCTGGAAGGTCTTCATATTATGAAGGGGGATTCCCTTTCCCCGAAAAGTCAGGCTGTCTACGATCTCATGTGTCAGGAGATCGAGGAACACGGAAGTCTTTCCCGTGCTCTTTCTTCCAGCCGTCTTTTTCCAGAGGATATGATTGCCTATGTTGCCATGGGAGAAGAGACCGGAAGTCTTGATAACGTTATGAAAGATCTCTCAGAGCACTATGAACAGGAAGCCGATACCGAACGTACCATTCGAAGCGCCGTTACCCATCCCCTTCTCATGCTTCTCATGATGGGTACGGTCATTGTTATCCTTCTTGTCAAAGTCCTGCCCGTGTTTTCCCAGGTATTTCATCAGATGGGACTTCAGATGAATGGTGTCTCACTGAAACTGCTCCGGGCAGGAACTGTGCTCCGGACATATTCTGTCGTCTTTGTGATTCTTGCCCTTCTTCTCCTGGGAATGATTCTGTTCTTCCTGTTTCACCCGAAGGGCAAAGCCAACTTTCGTCGTCTTCTCATGAGGCTGCCATATTTTCACCGCATTCCGGAAATGCAGGACCTGGAACGTTTTTCTCAGGGCATTGCCATGGGACTGCATGCAGCTCTCTCACCGGAGCATGGAATGGAACTGGCATCCCGGATGGCTTCCACTCCGAACATTCGCAAAGCTTCCGAAAAAGCCCTCTCTATGCTGAACGAAGGCTGCGGCTTTGCTGAGGCACTGACTGAATCCGGACTATATTCCGGAATCGATAAACACATGATTGATCTGAGTTTTCAGACAGGCAGCACGGACCTTGTCCTGAGCCGCATTGCCCATCGTGCCCATGAAGAATCTAATGAACGGATTCAAAAAGTTGTCCGTCTGATTGAGCCGGCTATGGTACTGATTCTCGGAATTATGACCGGTCTTGTGCTTCTCTCTGTTATGCTTCCACTGTTCGGACTACTGACCCAGATGACCGCCTGAAGTCAAACGGATATTTGCAATCCGCTTCGCTGCTGCTCATAACCGAATCTCGTAAAAGATTTCACGGGGAACAGTAACGAATCTCTTCATAAATGAGGTAAAACTATGGAACTTTTTCCAAACAAATTACAACGCATACGCCGGCTGCTTCCGGGCGCCTTCCCGTTTCTGCTGATTGTTCTTGTCGCTTTTCTCTTCGTGAATACCGGAAACCAAACTTCCGAGAGCACACTTTCGAAGGAACAGCAATTTCTGGAACAGGCTCTTACCAGACGTGCCATTCAGGGCTATGCCCTCACAGGCCGGTATCCGGAAAATCTCGATACACTTCTGGAAGATTCCGGAATCACTTACGATTCCGATACATTTCTTGTGGAATATGTGACAAATGGATCCAATCTTCTTCCAAGGATCAGTGTGATTCCAATTTCCGGCACGGAAAGGAGGCATTCTTATGACCACTGACCATTCCGGAAAACATATTTTTTCTGATTTCTTTACCGGACTCCTTTTTGGGATGTTCCTCCTTTTGTTTCTCTTACTGCTGCTCTTCTCTGCCAACTCCTACCGCAGCAGTATCCGGCATTTGAATCGAACCCAGAACCTCTACACAATGGCTTCTTATCTGGAGAACAAATTCCGGCAGCACGATGATCCCGCTCTTGTATCTGAAGGAACTCTGGACGGCATCCCCGCCCTGCTCTTTCAAGATACGCTGGATGGGGAGGAATACCACACGGCGATTTATCTGAAAGATCACCAACTGTACGAGCTTTTTTATAATGAGGATACCATTCTCTCGGCAGATCTCGGAACTCCTCTCGGGGAAATGGAAGAATTTTCTTTCAATTATGAAAAGCCTTACTGGAACATTCGTCTGACAGACAGCGATGCTCACGTGCAGACGCTTCTGCTGCATCCGGGGCCTCCGGAAAATTCTTCCCGGGAGGTGGCCAAATGAAGTCCAAAACAAATCGTCCCTCCGGAAATCTGCTGCTTCTTGAGCTGATTCTCATTCTTCTGTTTCTCTCCCTTGCTGCAAGTGTCTGTGTACAGCTGTTTTTCCTCTCCTGGAAAAACCAGAAACAAAGTGACACGGATCGACAGATCCAACAGCTGATCATTCAATTTGGAGAGGCCATCGAAGGAGATCCGCCAAATTCTTCCGGACTGACTGCCATGTATCCTCCTTCTGAAGAGACGTCCCGGGGATATCTTTTCTTCTATAACAGCGATTGGGAACCTTGCAGCAAAGAAGATAAGGTCTACACCCTTCTTCTGGAACCTTCCCGGGAGAAATATGCCCGAAAGTGGAAACTTGTCTTCTCTTCAGAATCAGACATTCTGGCGGAGCAATGGATTGCTTATCCGGATGTTTCAGGAAAGGAGGATCCATCATGAAAAAATCACGTTTCTCCCTCCTGTTGTTCGGAATTCCGTCCTTGTTCCTGATTTTCACAGTGCTGTCCATGATCATTCTTTCTCTTATGACCTACGCAGCTTCCAAAACGGATCTTTCCGCCGGTGAAACAGCTCTACATCAGACCATGGCATACTATGACGCCTGCACCGAGGCCACAACCCATTACGAGGAACTTCTGTCGAAGCTTCAGAACATCTATGATTCTTCTGATCGAGAAGAAACTTATCTTCGGCAGATCTCTCAGACGGACTTCGGCGTGTGGATCTGGAATTCAGATGCCAATACCTTCACCCTGCTTCTTCCTTTTTCTCAGGAGCAGAGTCTCTCCGTGGTATTGGCTCCGGAATACAGTGCTTCTCTGGTTCAGATTCGCCAATGGAGTACGGTTCTAACAAAGGATTGGGTTCCTGACAACACATTACCGCTATTGTCTGATGAATAAAGCGAACGTTTGCAATCCGCTTGTCTGCTTATTCATGCAGGCTGCTTTCCTGCTTTTATTCTTTTATACATTCTTATTTTGTAGTATTCTATCAATCATTCTATCAATCCATAAGGAGGATATATTATGACAGAAACTCCTGTGATTCTGCGATATCTGCAGACCGCCACAAAAGAACGCGCCTCAGATATCTTCATTATTGCCGGCCGTCCACTGTCCATGAAAATCAACGGAAAGTTTGTTGATTTCGGGGAACGTCTGATGGTTTCGGATACCCGAAAAATGCTGGAAGAGATTTATGCTCTGTCAAATGGGAGAGATTTCAACCTTCTCCTTCAGCGTGGAGATGATGATTTCTCTTTTGCCATCTCCGGCCTTTCCCGTTTTCGTGTCAATGCCTACCAGCAGCGCGGCTCTCTTGCCGCTGTTATCCGTGTCATTGCACTTGAACTCCCGGATCCAAAGGCGCTTCATATTCCGGACATTGTCATGGAAATCGCCGACCTTACCAAGGGCATGATTCTGATTACCGGTCCTGCGGGAAGCGGAAAATCAACGACCATGGCCTGTATGGTGGACCACATCAATCACACCCGGGAAGGCCACATCATCACATTGGAGGATCCACTGGAATATCTGCACCGCCATGATAAATGCATTGTCAGCCAGCGGGAAATCACCATCGACTCTCCCACGTATCTGACGTCTCTCAGAGCGACTCTCCGTCAAAGTCCCGATGTCATTCTCCTCGGAGAAATGCGAGACTACGAAACCATTCAGACTGCCATGATTGCCGCAGAGACCGGTCATCTGCTTCTTTCCAGTCTCCATACCCTGGGAGCCGCCAATACCATCAGCCGCATCATTGATGTCTTTGAGCCCAAGCAGCAGCGCCAGGTAGCCATCCAGCTCTCCATGGTTCTCCAGGCGGTCATTTCCCAGCAGCTTGTTCCGGATGTGGACGGAAATAATATTCCGGTCTTTGAGGTAATGCTTTTGAATTCCGCCATCCGAAATATGATCCGGGACGACCGCATCTACCAGATCAACGGAGTGATTTCCACCTCCGCTCCCGGAAATATGGTGTCCATGGATCAGGGACTTCTTGATCTTTACAAACAGGGGGCCATCACGAAAGAGACCGCCCTTCAATATGCATTGAACCAGGAAACCATCCGCCGAAAGATTTAACAAAAAGGCCATCCGGCTCTCACATTTGTGAGACCGAATGGCCTTTTTCATCGAGTCAAACGGAAATCAGGCAAGTATCAAAGCGAATTGTGAATAACCGCCTGACTCTTCCAAAACTCAGTGAACAATATTTCCTACAACCCCGTAAGATACGATGTACATAATGATCGTCGCAAGAACCAGACCACACAGGATTGCAATGGAAGATTTCTTAATATCAACTTCCAAAAGGGACGCAATCAGAGAACCTGTCCAGGCTCCGGTTCCCGGGAGCGGTATTCCTACGAACAGGAGAAGGCCCAGAAATTCGTATCGTTTGATATTGTCGCTTTTTTTCATCGCTCTGTTTTCCAGATGTTCTACAAACCCGCGAAACAGAGGTATTTTTTTCATCCACTTAAAAATCTGTCGGATAAACAGAAGAATGAATGGAATCGGAATAATATTTCCCATAATACAAAGAGGAATCGCCTTTGCAGCGCTGACCTTCAGAAGGGAAGCCGCAAGAAGTCCGCCTCTCAGTTCCAGAATCGGAATCATGGAAATAATAAAAATAACACCTTCCGGGGAAATCACCTGCCCCAGACCGTTTGAAAACCATTGAACCAGTGCTTCCATAACTCCTCCTCAGGCTCTTCCAAGATATTTTTTTAGAAAACCGATGAAGGTTTCCATCTCTTCTCTTGTTCCGATGGTAATGCGAAGGTGATTGTCTATACGGTCCTTCGGGAAGTAACGAACATAAATATGCTCTTCTCGAAGTGCCTGGAACAGTTCCTTCGCCGGACAGGTCTCATGGGAGGCAAAAATAAAGTTTGCCTTGGAATCCTCAAAGGAGAATCCAAGTTTTCGGAGTTCTGCCTTTGTCCACTCTCTTGTCTCCACGATCTGATCTCTCATCGTCTCAAAATAAGCCCGATCCTTCAGAGATGCCACTCCAAGAGCCAGGGTGGTGCGATCCATGGTATAGGAATTGAAAGAATATTTCGCATCATTCAGATATTTAATGAGTACCGGATTACCGAAGGCCATTCCGATACGCATGCCTGCCATAGAACGGGATTTGGAGAAGGTCTGTACAACAAGAAGATTATCATACTTCTCAATCAGAGAAATCGCAGATTCCCCGCCAAAATCCACATATGCTTCATCTACAATAACGATGACATCCGGATTCTTCTGCACGATCTCTTCCACTTCTGCCAGAGGCATGAAGACACCCGTCGGTACATTTGGATTCGGGAAAATAATTCCACCGTTTTCACGGAAGTAATCTTCTTTTCGAATATGGAAGTGTTCATCCAGTTTCGGACACTCGTAAGGAATTCGGAACAGATCCGCCCATACATCATAGAAAGAATAGGTGATGTCCGGAAACAGAATCGGTTTCTCACTGTTAAAGAATGTCAGAAAACACATTGCCAGCACATCATCGGAACCGACACCTACAAAAATCCGGTCTTCGGAAAGATGGTAGTATTCTCCCAACGCCCGAACCAGATCGCCTGCTGTAGGATCCGGATACAGTCTCAGAGAATCAACCGGAAGCTCTTTCAGAGCCTTCTCCACTCCCGGTGCCGGCGGATAAGGATTCTCATTGGTGTTCAGTTTAATCATATTTTTTTCGTTCGGCTGCTCTCCCGGCGTGTACGGAACAACCTTGCGAACATTATTTTCCCAGGATTTCATATGTCTGCTCCTCTCTCTTATGTCTTAAGAATGCTGCACTCTGCAAGCAGCTTCCTTCCTGCTCAGTCCATCGGATTCTTGCAATCCGCTTTGCTTCTTGTAATAAAAAAAGCTTTGTAACTCTTCGCCGCCACTCATCCGACAGCGAACAGTTACAAAGACTTTATCATTTTCTCTCTAAAAATGCAAATGGATCATCGTTTTTCAGGAAATGCATCAGCTGATACGCACAGAGCAGCGCTACATTTTCTTCCCTGAGAATTCTTTTTACCTCTTCACGATCTGCCAGAACAACCTCGATCTCCTCTGAGTCTTCCTGACCGGCCTTGCTGATTTCTCCTTCAGAGACACCGTACACCGTCGCACAGGATTCATCCGTCATACCGACCGTTGTGAAAAAAGGCTTCTCATAAATTTCATCGACTGTCATGGGATGAAAGGTAAGTCCCGTCTCCTCTTTCATTTCCCGAACTGCACTGTTGTGATAATCCTCGCCCTTCTCCACCAGTCCTGCCGGAAATTCATAAATGTAATCTCCAATCGGATAACGATACTGACGAATCAGAACTACGCGATCTTTTTTTTCACCGTAAAGACTGTAGATTGCGACACCGTCCGGATGATTCTCCTTTGTCACCAGTTTCAGATGATCGATATCTTCTGCTCTGGATGCCACAAAGTAATTCACCGGTGTGTTGTGTACGCTTGTTGCCTTTACCTGGTACATATTCAAAAAACGATTGTCGGTCTGTTTCTTAACACTTTCTATTCTTCCCATCGAAGTATCAGTCTCCCTTCAAAACCACTCGAATTTTTTTGTAAACGACAAATACAATTACTGATACAATAGTATATTTGAAAATGTTAAAAGGTGCAACAATCAGTAATGCAAATCCGAGAAGATTGTTAACAGCAGCATGGACTTCGTGTCCCATCTGAATGAAAGCATCAATCGGCATTCCAAAAGCTTTTGCATACATCGGCAGAAGCACGAACGCATTTAACAGACAGCCTGCTGCAGTTGTTGCAAGGATACCAACGCCCATTCCCACTGCTGCATGAGTACGACTCTTTTTGTGACGGAAACGGTAAATCAGTGCTGCCGGAAGAACATATGCACAGCCCATACAGAAGTTTGCCACATCACCGACACCTGCGGTCATGGTACCCTTTGTCACAAGATGTACGAGAATCTTCACAAGTTCGATCAGAACACCGGCTACCGGTCCCATTGCAAAGGCACCTACCATAACCGGCACTTCAGAGAAGTCCAGCTGATAAAAAGACGGTGCAAGGAAAGGAAGCGGAATCTCAAGGTTCATAAGAATTCCTGCCAGTGCTCCCAGCATTGCAATCTGTGTCATAGTTCTTGTTTTGCTTCTGGTGTTCGTATTCGCCCCGGAAACATTGTTGTTTTTCAGTACTTGTTCACTCATTGTTGTCTCTCCTTATCATGATCTTTTTATAAAAGAAAATTCAAGGATATTTCTCAAGGTCAAACTGATACAAGCAAGTCCACACACTACCGCTTAATGCTCTCCACATTTTAGGCGAGAGACCTGCTTGATTCAATTAAAAAAGCCCCGGCATTCACCGGGGCCAAGAGCACACATCAAACTGCACGTTCTTCTCTCATCCAGACTTTACTGTCGGTTTTGGAATTTCACCAAATCAACCACCAAGGTGGGTCGCGGACTATACCGCCGGTAGGGAATTTCACCCTGCCCCGAAGAATTTTCTTTTACGAAGCTATTATACTCTTATCCTCTATAAAACACAAGGGGCTTTTCACATCAAGCGGATATTCGCAATTCGCTTCCCTGCCTGCTCATAACCGAACAGCCGCTATTTCCAGAAAACGACGGTCTTCATTCGAATCTGACGATTCAGAAAATTGATGTAATCGTTCACCGCATCACTGCTCATTTTGCTGTTGATGCATTTCTGAGCCAGAGGCACGTTGTCCGTTATGATGTTATCCACCTGTTTTTCAATCATCTGGTTAATTCCGTCACTGCTGTTTACCGTCCAGGCATAGATCCGTTTGCCCTGGTTATGTACCCGGGATACGAGAGAATCTGTGATGCTGCTGGATTTGACGCTGAAGTGATCTGCTGCCGGGAGCATCCCAATATTTCCATAGGCGATGGCCATGACATACACCGTCGTGATCGACTCATCTTCCGCCTTCACTTTGACAATTGAGTCATACATCTGGGATGTCACCACGCATTTCTCTTTGAAGTCCTCTTCCTGAATCAGCTCTACAAGTTTTTTCTCAAGTCCTTCTTCCCCTTTGGACGGCTTGATTTCAATATTCAACCGAACATTATTCTCTTTCGCCAGGGCAATGACATCCTTAAGAAGTGGAATTTTTTCCCCGGCAAAATCCTTATTAAAAAAGCTTCCCGCATCCAGCTTCTCAATTTCCTCATAGGTAAGCTCCCATGCCCGGGCTTTCACTCCTGTAGTCCGCTTAAAATTTGTATCATGCATGACAAAAATCTGTCCGTCTTTGCTCAGATGCACATCCAGTTCAATCCAGTCCGCCCCTGCGTCAATGGCTCCCTGAAAGGCGCTCATAGTGTTTTCCGGATAAAACCATGAAGCGCCTCGGTGTGCTGTCACTTCCATGGTTTTCAGATATTCCACATCTACATTCCATTCTCCCTTATGCATACGATACACATAGAAGGAACAGGTAAGGATCGTACCCGCAAATATTAGTATCTCTGCAGCCATGATCGGACGTCTGTATTTTTCTCTGCGCACTCTCTCCTTTCCGGAGATCTGACAGCCTTTCCGCTTGTCCACGGAGGCAATGCCGGACATTTTCTCATGGAGAATGGTTTTTCTCTGATAAAACAGCATACTTACGGCAAAAGTACTCGCCGGAACTCCAAGCATGCTGAACACGACCAAAAGCACGGAAATTCCCACTTTAATGACAGAGAGGGATACGGAGCTCAAAAGATAAGACTTACCGAATAGCTTGTCCGTGAAAATGACAATCAGAATCCCCAGTGCAACAAACAGGAGATAGAGCATGTAACAGATTACCTGAACAAGAAGCATCCAGGCGAAGTTTGCAATTCGATGTCTGCTTCCAAGCCGTACGCTGTCTTTGCAGGCTTCCTCTCCGGTCATATCTTCCAGTGTGTACAAATGGAAGGAATACAGCATTCGCATAAACGGAATCAGAAGAATCAGGAGCAGAACTGCAAGAAATAATCCCCCGGCCTTTTTGTGCTGCATGACAATCTGTACCATGTTTTCCACATTGTAGCTGACGAGAAGTTCCGGAATGTACGCACTGCTGAAAAACAAGAGCATGACAAACACGCAGAAAAACAGTCGTCTGTTTCCCTTTTTTCTCACTCCCGCGGTATTTCGGAGGGCAAACCGCAGCGTCTGCGGAATGGATACCCGTTTCCAGTAGAAAGAATGATGCAGAATATAAATCACCGCACTCATATCTATCATGGTATAAATGATCACCACAAATACCCCCAGCAAAACCAGTAGATATACCAGGGGATGTGTCAGATATTTCCGGATATTTTCCAGTGTCAGATAGCGATATCCGGTAATGTTCAAGGACATATAAAATGTCCCATACAAAAGAGGCACAAACAGAGCAACTCCCATCAGTTTGTAGAGAATCTCAAACCAGATCAGTGTGCGTTGATTGTACCTCATCATTTTCAAAACCGTTACAATATGTTTCAAAGGCTGCCTCTTTTTCTATTTAGTCAGTCAATCGGATTCTTGCAATCCGCTTCGCTCCTTGCAAGTCATCAAAGTCCGTGTAAGGCGGACTTTGAAAGTTCCATCAGAAACAGTTCATAGTAGTCGTCCTCATAGGCAAGCTTCGGAGAATTCTCTCCTCCCCCATTGGTGCTTCTCCGCATGGACGCATAGCTCTCCTCCCCGTAGGTCAAAAGATCCATTTCATAAAGAGGGAATCCCTCTTCGGTGCTGATGCGACAAAACGTAGAAAGTGGATTCTTGTCTTCTTTTGTGTGTAACAGGCGAAGCCTCAGTTCTTCATCTGCCAGTGCTTTCTTCTTCAGTCCTTCTAATGCTTCCCATACTTCCATAGCCTGTCCTCCTGTTGTGAGACGTAAGGTGTCATCTCAGCCGTGGAGCCCCCATCTTCTATAAGTGAGAGATAACAGCCAATTCCTTACGTCAGTTTTGACTTGGTTAACATTATTCTTGCTCTTTATATTAAGCAATAAACCAACCGCCGTCAATCATTCATTTCCTGTTTTTCGGGAACTTCCGTCTCTGCCAGATGATTGCCGTCCTCATCATGATAGAATTCTTTTGTCATAAGAATCTCTTTATGATCTGCGTCATACACTGTAATTCGGAACGTATCCCGATCTTCCGTGAGGTTATCCGTCATAACGACCGTATCCTGAAGTGCTTCCAGGAAGGTTTTGCTGACATTGCCCAGCGGATATTTCTCCGTTGTCTCAATATCCGCTGTAAAAAATTCATTATAAATCAGCATGAGTGACTCATTCAGACTCTCGGACTTCACAAGATTCGGGATCAATATCTGCTGTGTATACCGGTCATAGTCTTCATTCCAGCTCTCATAAGCCGGATCCGTCCGCTTATCTGTCAGATCATAATTCTCCGTAAGATAAGCCCCGAGATAATCTGTCACCTTTCTTGCACCAGAAGGATTCAGATGGGAATCTGCATCGTAGAGATCCGTGGTAAAGTTCACCACATCTTCATAAGGAAGATTCAGATAAGGAACCTCCTCCCCGTCAGCGATCTCCTGAATTTTATTATAACGCTCCTGACCATCCTCCGCCTGTGGACTCGGAATGTTCAGAAGAACAATCGGTATCTCCTTTGACTGACAGTAGTCTACCACACGGATCAGCTCTATCATAGCGTCTGTGATCTCATTCGAAACCTGATCCTGTGGAATCTGCTCAAACTCCGCAGGTGCCGCCACATGAATACGGGACTCTGCGCCCTTCTCGAGATTCAAAGTAACTTCCGCTTCCTCAGAAGCCGCAATATTGTTTTCTTCATTCCCGGAAGTCTCTTTTGTTTCCGTTTTCTGTGCATCTGCGGATTCTGTCTCGTCTGTTTCCGTCTCCTCAGAATCTGCCTGTGGAAACAGTTCCTCCCATCGATTGTGGTAGACACTGAACGGGAAAACCATCTCCATCACATCCGAGCCGGTAAACATTTCCTTCATTGCCTGATACTTTGTCGGTGTCAGCGGAAATGCATCGAAGGAATTGTGGGCATGGCTGATGTCCATTTCATGATCCTCCCAGATTGCTCCGTAGACATCCAGCACCACAATCTCAGGTTTATGATACTCGATCGCATTTCGAAGCATCCAGTAAGACATTTTCAGTGTCGCCCCGTGTCCCCCCATGTTATAAGAGGTGATTCCGTAATCATTCCACAGCTGCATGGGAAATACTCCGTTCAGCATATGACTGTTGCCGAACAGCAGCACATCAAACTCTGTATCCGAGTGAAAGAATTCCCGGTATTTCAGCTCGCTTTCCGGTCGTTCAAAATACTCCGAAACATTATAAAAAGCCCCAGCCATAACAGTCAGAGATAAAGCTGCACCGATAAACTGTTTTATTTTTTTGCCTATTGTGCCTGATTTGCTCATGTCTCCCCCTAAAACTGAAAATAGATAAAGCTCTGTGCATCGTATGCGTTCCCCCATACACCAAATACAAGCACAAGAAGCAGAAGGACCGTCACAGTTACCGTTCTGATCAGCCAGTTTCTGGCAAGAATCCATTCCTTGACGTTCACTCCCAGATAGCGAATTCCGTCTACAAGCAGAAGCAAAAGAATTGCTCCCAGCAGAACCCAGAGATTCGGCTCATTCAAGCCCCACTCATACTTCACATTGCCGAGCAGTGCCGCAAGATCAAAATCCTCCCGCACAAGTTTCAGAATTTCCATGGCATCCTTCATACTGTTCACCCGGAAGAACATCCAGGCAAAGTCTGTCAAAATGAATGTAAACAGAATCTGGAAAATTCTGTGCAGGAAAAACTCCTCTCGAATATGAAGAGCTTTTTTTACTCCGTCTCGGATTCCCTTTGTCAGGTTTCCGATAATCTGATAAAATCCATTGATTCCGCCCCAGACAACATACGTCCAGTTCGCCCCGTGCCAGAGACCGCTTACAAGAAATACAATCAGAAGATTAAGATTCTTGCGGAACGCTCCGTGGCGGTTTCCGCCCAGAGGAATGTACAGATAATCGCGAAACCATGTGTTCAGAGAAACATGCCAGCGTCTCCAGAAATCTGCGGAGGATGTTGCATAATACGGGCTGTCAAAGTTTCTCATAAGATCGATGCCGATCACTTTTGCCGCACCGATGGCAATCATGGAATATCCGCCAAAATCTCCGTAAATCTGAAATGCGAACAATACAGTTGCCAGCACGACTGCAGATCCCGGTTTATCCTGATAATTGTTAAAGACCTGGTCTACGAGAATTCCCGCTCTGTCTGCAATGACAAGCTTCATGAAGAATCCCCAGAGCATGAGATAGATTCCTTCTCTCACACGCTCAAAATCAAAAGAATGTCCCTGATCCAGTTGTTTCAGAAGATTTTTGCTTCGCTCGATCGGCCCTGCCACAAGCTGTGGAAAGAAGGATACAAACAATGCATAGCGGAAGAAATTCTTTTCCGCATAAATATCTCCACGGTACACGTCAATGAGATATCCTGCCGCCTGGAAAGTAAAGAAAGAAATACCAACCGGAAGCACAATGTCAAAGGCCGGCACAGACAGGGCCACTCCGAAATATCCCAGGATCCCCTGAAGAGAATCCAGCAGGAAATTCATATACTTATAATAGACAAGCAGGCCGAAAATAATGAACAGCGCAATCACCAAATACCCTGTTCCTTTTCGTTTGCCCCGCTTCTGGTTCAGTTCAATCAAAAGAGATGCAAGATAGGTTATTAATGTACATCCCAGCAGCAGCAATCCATATTTGGCATCCCAGCTCATATAGAAATAATAACTTGCCAGAAGCAGCCAGAGGTTTTTCAGCCTCTTTGGAAAAATAAAATACAGATATGCCACAATCGGGAAAAACAGAAGAAAACTTCCTGAATTAAAAACCATGGTTTCGGTTCCTTTTCTAAAAAATGTAAATTTAGTCCAATATAAGCAGATTACCATTATTGGCTCTTTCCGTCAAGTACAGTGCCCTATTCCCAAAAGACCCCGGTCCTAAAGAGCTCTCATGTGAAAAACTCTCCTGACCGGGGTCTTATCAATTCTTCAGTTGTAACAATACAGTATCTTTATTATTTTTCTTTAGATGCTGCATAGTATGGCAGTGCTACGAACAGAATACCGCCAATCATATTTCCGATGGTTACAACGATCAGATTGTATGCTGCACCACCGAAGGTAACTGCAACGCCTGACGGACGAAGCAGAGTAACTGCAAAAAGAGTCATATTTGCAATGCTATGCTCAAATCCTGTGGTGATAAATGCGAACAGACACCAGAAGATCATTATCAGCTTTCCGGCTTCGGATTTCAGTTTTGTACCACACCAGGTTGCAATACATACGAGCATGTTACAGAGCATACCTCTTGCAATCAGAGCTGCCGGGCCTGCAGACATTTTGCCCAGAGCCGCATTGGCCATAAATTCACCGACAACGCCATTTCCCAGTTCTGTGAAATGGTAAACAATACCGAGCAGAATGGAACCTGCAAGGTTTCCTACCCAACAGACACACCAGAGTTTCACAGCATCTCCAAGAGTGATGTTCTTTTTCAGGATTCCGGCGGTCATAACAAGATTATTACCGGTAAACAGCTCCGCACCTGCCATAACAACAAGACTCAGGGCAATTCCGAATGCCATTCCGAGAATCATCTTTGTGAAAGGTGATCCATTCAGATATCCTCCAATGGTATTTGTGAGCAGTACACCGAATCCAATAAAGGATCCTGCCAGCATGGATAACAGAAAATATCCTAACGGATTTTTCTTAAGCAGAGCCACCTTGCCCTGTGCAGCCTTTCCAACTGCTGTAAATTCTTCCTTAAACATAAGTTTCCCTTCCTTTCTCTTTGGGCACCGGTGATCACCCCCCGATTCTCCGGATGCCTTCTTATTGTTTTTGCCACCCTTTTTCTTTCGCAGCAGTAAATATACTGAACAGTTGCGAAGATTATGTGCATTTACATATCATATTGTAGCACATTTCTAAAAAAAAAGAAAGCCAAAGCGCTGATTTCTGGCAATATAGTACAGTTGGCATGATTGATAAAACAGACATTCTCAGACTACTTCACATCTAAGTTTGTGCAGTCTATATTTTCATGGCAGGAACCCTTGAATCATCTGTACCACCTGTTCCCCCCACTGCCCAATGCGGTTTCCCGTACTTCGCACAGGAACAGACGTAATCAACAGCATAATCGCTGCCGTCATCCCGATTGCGAAGAAAATACCATTCACAAATCCATTCGATTTACAAAAGCCGACACAGACTCCTTTTTTGGCCGGCCAGAAAAGACTAACCTTTCTCCGGTTCAGAAGATCCAGCAAAATATGGCTCAGAAATGCTATGGAAAAGTATGGCGTCATTGGCGCATACACAAGAAATACCATTCCTGACAAAACAAGCAGTGCCAGAATGGAGTGCATGAAGGTTCGATGCCTCGTACTCTTTCCGAAGGCACAGACGACCAGAAACAGCAGCGCAATGGTTACCAGATAGGTCTGTTCGGTCTTTTGAAGAATTTTTTCATAAATTCCAATATGAAAGTTCATATCTACAATGATCACAGATGCAATGGCAGCAATGATGACCGTGATAATTTTGTCTGCATCATGATGTGCAGAGGAACTGCCCGCATCAATATCACAAATGACGCTTCCCACTGCGGCAGCCCCTGTTCCCGCCACAAGCATGGAAAAATTCTGAGGCTGGCATATGGCAAGGGATGCGGCAATGCCAACAAAAAAATGAGTTTTACCTTGCATAAAGTTCTCTCTTCTACTTTCCTGTTTTCTTATCTGCGTTCCATTCTACCATACTTTTGCTTCTTAAGAAAGAAACCCTCCTTCGACTCTGCCGGCGATAATTCTTGCATAGTCAAACGGATATTCGCAATCCGCTTCGCTTCTTGCTCATAACCGAATA